>CAMWMY010000036.1 GCA_947175465.1 uncultured Erysipelotrichaceae bacterium
ATATTAATATTGATATCTTTATATGTGCACTTCTTGTTTTCGGACTTAATTCCGGTGCTTATCTTGCAGAAATTATAAGAGCAGGAATTGAAGATGTAAACAAAGGGCAAATTGAAGCTGCAAAGGCATTAGGGGTTTCCCGTGCTAATATTATTAAAGATATTATCTTGCCACAAGCGATACGAAAAGTTTTACCTGCTATTATAAATGAGTTTATCACATTAACTAAGGAAACTTCTGTCGTATCTGTATTAGGAATTAATGATATGATGAAACGTTATTCCTTTGTTGTCGCAAAAACATATTCTCCAATTGAGCCTTTAATGATTATTGGAGTTGCCTACTATTTACTCAACAAAGTATTGAGTTTTATTGGGAAATTCATTGAAAGGAGAATGAAATATGATTAAAGTTGAAAACTTATATAAAAATTATGGCAAAGATATTGAAGTCTTAAAAGATATCAACTTTACATTTGAAGAAGGAAAAACATATGCCATTATTGGATCTAGTGGAGGTGGTAAATCTACTTTTATCCGCTGTTTAAATATGTTAGAATCTCCATCCAAAGGAAATATTTATTTTAAAGATTTAAATATTACAAGTAAAAATACGGATTTAAATAAAGTTCGTGAAAAAATGGGAATGGTGTTTCAAAACTTTAACTTATTTGAACATATGAATGTTCAAAACAACATTACTTATGCATTAAAGAAAGTTAAAAATATGGATAAAAATCAAGCGCTTGAAAAAGCTACTTCTTTATTGCAAATGGTGGGGTTAAGCCATCGTGCACTGGCTTACCCACATCAATTATCGGGGGGTGAAAAACAAAGAGTCGCAATCGCTAGAGCACTTGCAATGGAACCTGAAGTACTTTTATGTGATGAACCAACAAGTGCATTGGATCCTGAAATGACAGCGGAAGTATTAAAAGTGTTAAAAAAGCTATCAGATACAGGTTTAACAATGATTATTGTTACACATGAAATGAACTTTGCAAAAGAAGTTGCTGATTATATCTTATATATGGATCAAGGTCAAATTGCAGAATGCAGTGCTCCTGAACAATTCTTCGCAAATGCAAAATCAGAAAGTGCACAAAATTTTATTAAAAATATGTTATAGAAAGAGGGAAAAATATGAAAAAATTACTAGGATTAATAGTAGCAGTTAGCTTTTTATTTACAGGATGTAGTTCTTCTACACCAAATACAGAAAGTACTGGTTCTACAGGAAAAACATTGAAAGTTGTTACGGTAGCTCCTTATGAACCATACGAAACAATGAACAAAGATGGTAAATTAGAAGGATTTGATATCGATATGACAGAAGCCATCGCTAAAAAATTAGGTTATACTTTAGAATGGGAAAACTTAGAATTTGATGCAGCTTTATTAGCAATTCAAAATAACCAAGCAGATTTAGCAGTTGCTGGTCTTTCCCCTACTGCTGAACGTATGAAAGTTCTTGATTTCTCTGAAATTTATTATCAAGAATCTTCTAACACTGTTACCACTGTTGTTACTTTAAAATCAAGAGGATTTACCTCTGCTCAAGATCTAAAAGGATTAAAAGCTGGTGTACAAAATGGAACAATCCAACAAGAAGCTTTAGAAAGTATTAAAGATGAATATAATCTTACAATCGATACACGTAAAGAATACGCGGATATCGTACAAGAAATTATTAACGGTAACTTAGATTTCATGGTTTGTGAACAAGTTATGGCTCAAAATTATTTATCTGTATATCCTGAATTAGCATCTTTCCCATTAGGAGTTGGAGAAGATTCAAACGGAAATGCAATTGCTTTTCCAAAAGGTTCTAGTTTAAGAGACGAATTTAACAAAGAAATTCTAGCTATGAAAGAATCTGGTGAAATGCAAACACTTATTGATAAATGGTTTAAAAAATAGTCAATTAATATATTAAAAAGGCAAGATATAAGCTTATCGTATTGGATATATCCTTTACATAGCCATTTCTTGCCTTTTCTTTTTGTAATATCGCAATATACAAAATGATAATTTTCAAAGATGTTATATTAAGTACGCTTATCAAACTTCATTCGACATTTAGGACATGTAATGGTAATCTTTCCTTTCCCTCTTGGTACACGTAGTCTTTGTTTACACCTTTTACATGTATAGTATTTATAATATTTTCGTTCACGAAATTGTTGTTTCCAATTAGCGAATTTAAAACGAATAGGATCATAGTATCTAAGAAATCTCATATTCTCTTGTGAGCGTTTATAAATTGACTTTGATAATACTCGAAAATAAAAATAAATAAGAATAAGTAATGATAAAATATATAAAATTGTTGAACGTAAAAAAATATTAATGATTGCCAAAATAAAATAAAACACTATAATAGCTAATCCAAAGGAATCAATTCCATATCGCCCATACATAAAATTTTGTAACCATCTCATTGTATCATCTCCTATTAATGCTAGTATAACACTCTCAAGGCTAATAATCTATATTTTTATTTGACAATTGAATAAGAAGTTGCTATAGTAATTACAGCAAAACTTCAGGGACGGGTGCAATTCCCTACCGGCGGTAAACCCCGCGAGCCTTTTATGGCATGAATCGGTGCAATTCCGATGGCGACAGTAAAGTCTGGATGAAAGAAGTTATATCTTTTTATGCTCCCTTTTAGGTTTTGTGATGAACCTTTTTTTTATGAAAAGGCTGACAAACAAAGAAATGGAGGATGAAACATGTCAGCATATAGTTCGATGGCAAAAATTAGCCATACAAAAAAAATAGTTTTGATATCTATTTTATCAGCAGTGGCATTTATTATCATGCTTTTGCAATTTCCACTGCCTATCACCCCTAGCTTTTATAAGCTGGACATCAGTGATGTTATTATTCTGATTGGTGGGTTTATTCTTGGTCCCATGTCTGCTGTTATTATGGAAGCAGGTAAAATTATATTAAATATTTTAATTCATGGATCTGATACTATGTTTATCGGTGAAATTGCAAATTTCATTATGGGATGTTCTCTTATTTTGCCTATTCTTCTTTTATATAAAAAAGAAGCTAAAATGAAAAATTTGCTTCTCGCTTCTTTAATTGGAATTATAAGTTTAACAATTGTAGGAGCGCTTACAAACTATTTCGTTTTATTACCTTTATATGCAAATGTATATCAAATGCCTTTAGATGCTATGGTTGAAATGGGACAAGTTCTTAACGCTAATGTAAAAGATCTATTTAGTTTTGTTATCTTTATGACAATCCCATTTAATCTTATAAAAGGTGCTCTTGTCACAATCGTTACTTTAGCCTTATATAAGCGAATTATTCCGATTGTTCATACTAAATTTAATACAAGAAAAAGCAATTAATTTATTCATAAAATAATATATTGTTTTATAAATAAATTATTCTATACCTAACTATGAAAAAAAGTCTATTAATCATTGATCAATAGACTTTTCTTTTATTATTTTTTATTTTGAATTTCTTCTTTTATATTATGAAGACATTCTTCTAAGGAAAGTGTTAAAGAATCCTTTGATTGTGAACGACGTACTGTTACACTACGGTTTTCTACTTCACTATCCCCTATTACAAGTTGGATAGGAACTTTATTTACTTGTGCTTCACGAATACGATAACCTAATTTTTCATTACGGTCATCAAGTTTACTGCGAATGCCCAATGCTAACAATTGTTCTTGTACTTCTTTTGCAAATGATAAATGTTTTTCATAATGCACAGGTACAACTACAACCTGCTGTGGCGCCAACCAAAGAGGAAAGTGACCAGCATAATGTTCAATTAAAATTCCTATAAAACGTTCCACAGAGCCAAAAATAACGCGGTGTAACATTACAGGACGTACCTTTTTCCCATCAGAATCTATATAAGTTAAGTCAAAACGTTCTGGTAAATTCATATCTAATTGAATTGTTCCACATTGCCATACTCTACCTAAAGAATCTTTGATATGGAAATCTAATTTAGGTCCATAAAATGCTCCATCTCCTGGATTTACTTTGTAGCTTTTCCCTGCTTGTTCACAAGCTGCTGCAAGTGCTGCTTCACTTTTTTCCCAAATAGCAATATCTCCAATATATTTTTCTTCAGGTCTTGTACTTAATTCAATTGTATAACTTAAATTAAAAATAGAATAAACACGATCAATAAAATGAATTAAGCGAATAACTTCACTCTCAATTTGATCAAATCGCATAAAAATATGTGCATCATCTTGTGTAAATGTGCGTACACGGAATAATCCATTTAAAGCACCACTTGCTTCATGACGATGTACTTGTCCTAACTCACCTATTCTTAATGGCATATCTTTATAAGAATGCAATCCATTTTTATATACTAACATGGATCCAGGGCAATTCATAGGCTTAATAGCAAATTCTCTATCATCTACCATCGAAATATACATATTTTCTTTATAGTTTTGCCAGTGACCACTTGTTTCCCAAAGTTCTTTGCTCATCATAATTGGTGTTTTAATAAATTGGTATCCTTCTTTTTCATGTTCTTCATACCAAAAATTTTCAAGTGTATTTCTCAAAATCATCCCATTAGCTAAAAAGAAAGGTGCTCCAGGAGCATATTCACTCATCATAAATAATCCTAAATCTTTTCCTATTTTTTTATGATCTCTTTTTTTAGCTTCTTCTAACAAAAATAAATGTTCTTCTAAAGCTTCTTTTGTTGGAAAACAAACACCATAAATTCTCTGTAACATTTTGTTATTTGCATTTCCCTTCCAGTAAGCACCAGAATATTTTATTAATTTAAAATGTTTACACTGTTTCACTGTTTCTACATGAGGCCCACAACATAAATCTACAAACTCACCTTGACGATAAATAGTAATTGTACCATCTTCCAAATCTTTGATTAAATCTAGTTTGTAAGGATCATCATGAAACATTTGTAAAGCTTCTTCTTTTGTTAATTCCTCACGTACAATTCTTTTTCCATCTTTAGCGATTTTCTTCATTTCCTTTTCTATTTTCGCTAAATCGTCTTCCTTAATGACATCCTCTCCTAAATCCATGTCATAGTAAAAACCTTCTGCGACAACAGGACCAACCCAAAATTTCGCTTGTGGATATAATCTTTTTACTGCTTGTGCCATCATATGTGCACAAGAGTGATTTAATTTTTTTAATTCTTCATCTTCTCTAAAATCAACCATCTTTCTCATCCTTTCTATAAAAAAAAGATAGACATCAAAGGACGTCTATCTTACGCGGTACCACCTTTGTTCATATATCTATAAATAGCCTATATGCAACTCTATCTGTAACGTAGATGTACGGCACACCTTTTCAGGGGCAACTCCAAGGGAGTAATTATATAAATCAGCAAAAAACTTCCACCAACCGTTTTTCTCTCTATATTTGATACTATATAACCATGTCCTTTTCTTTGTTGTTTCTATAATTATTATATACACTATTCTTCTTTGTATGTCAAGAATTTAAAATATGAAATAATCTTAATCTCTTATATAAAAATTAGATTAAGGAAATAGCTAGTAGTTTACCAGCTACCTCCTCCACCTCCTCCAAATCCTCCACCGGAGAAGCCACCGGAGAAGCCACCAGACATTCTTCCTCCTCCTGATCCTGAATTTCCATTGAATTCAATTTTTGGAAGACTTGAAGCAACAAATGAAGTATGGAAAGTACTCCACCATAAGACTGTAGAAAATCTTCTCATTTTTACATCTGTTTGATACCAATCTGGTTGCTCCATAGCAATATTTTCAAATTTATCAGCCCAAACATTACTTAGTCCTAATACATAAGCATAAGGAAGAATATCAAAAAAGGCTGATGGATTTTCTTTTACTAATAATTCTAACTTCTCTTGTTCACATGTTTCAATAAACTCTCTTAATCCTAAAATTTTACAAAACTTTCGATGTCCTTCTTCAGTTCTTGATCGTGTGTGTAACATCAAATAAGTGAATAGACCAGTTAAAATACAATAACCAATATGGAACATAAGGTGTTCTGGATAATTATTATTTAACTCTATAAATATAAATCCTACCAAAATACAGAGTGTAAGAATACATAATGTTCGATTTAATTTAAATTTCTGCTTCTTCATAGCATAACGTTTTTTATATTGAAACATTAAAATGAAAAGAACCACTATAATTCCTGCCATAGCGATGAATGGAAGCTCCGTAATATCATAATAGCCTATATACATACTGAAAACTAGTAATACGCTAGGTAAACATGCACATTCACCCATAAAAGTTGCGAATATCCTAAAACTTTTCTTCAAAAAAATCTTTCTTGATTCTTCTTGAAAATACATTTGCATGGCAGTTTTAGCACCTCTTAACCCCCATTGAATTCTTTCAGCTTTTAAATCTTCTTGTGTAACGATAGTCTTATCTTTAACAAAGAGACTTTCAAAGAAAACACGTTCATGTCTTGGACAAGTTTTCTCTAAATCTTTTATTTTTTCTAAAGAAAATTTTTCATCCTCTTCATGTATGATAATATAGCCTCTTCGAGCCCACTCAATAATCAAAGAGAAAATATCTTTATCATCAACAATACCATCGACAATATAACCAATTTCTGCGCTACTTAAGCCATCGGGAGCCTTAAACTCAACAGTTACAATCATATCATCTTTTTTTATATATTTTCTAAAAAAGAGTATTACAATAATAAAAACAGCAAGCATACTAAGCACAATTGGTACTGCATAATTAAGTGGTTTTTTAAATGTAAAATATCCATCTTCTAAATCTACTTTTATCGTTACTGCTTCATTACTCTTCAACTTCTTTATATTGCTTCCGCTAATCCTCTTCCCATCAACACTAATTTCTATATTTGATTGCGTTGATCCATAAACTCCTGAATATGCGGCAACTTGATTAGCATCAAATTCTTTAGGCATATTAATATGAAATGAAAAATTATTAATATGGGTATCAAAGCCATCACCTATTAAATTCCAATATAGCATTTGTTTTCCATCTAAATCCAAATCACGCATATGAACTTCATATTCAATTTCATATTTCTGACTTCCCTTTACATATTGATCTGGATCTCCTAAACGAATCACAACACCTTCTCTACGCCTTTCTATTTTACTTTCTGTTTCATAAGTATTTATATTTTTAACAGGGAAATAATAATTTTTCTTAACTTCTTTTCCATCTATATCCCAATTCATTTCATATTTTGTTGGAATTGTTCGATAAAATCCTCTTCTAGGGGACCTAAAATAAATACCATAAGTTTCTCTAACAGTTAATACCCCATCTTCTTTTACAATAATTGTTATATCTAAGTTATTTATATAAAAATCTTCTGCTGCTTCTACATTTATTGAAAAAAAAGGAATGCACAAGCAACATAAAAGAATCAATACTCTCTTGATATGTTTCATCACTCTCATCACCTCTTCACAAAATTAGAGATAGCAAGGCTATCTCTAATCAAACGATATACGTACATTTTCTCTTTGTACGTCATCAACAATTTCATACAATGGTTTTTTCTGATATCCAAAGCAATTTGCAATAATATTGGTTGGAAACATTTCTACTAAATTATTAAACTTTACAACAACGGCATTGTAATATTTTCGAGAATTTGCAATTTCTGATTCAATAGATTTTAACTCAGATTGTAAAGTCATAAAATTAACATTTGCTTTTAAATCTGGATATTGTTCACTAATTGCATATAATGGGCCAAGCATTGATTGAAAGTTCAACTCTGATGTCATCTTTTCTTCCAATCCTTGTGATTTTACCGCAAGATTTCTTGCGCTAATTACTTTTTCTAATGTTTCTGACTCATGCTTTGCATAGCCTTTTACTACTGCTACTAAGTTTGGAATTAAATCATAGCGCTTTTTTAAATATACATCCATAGTTGAAAAGCTTTCTTCTACTTTATTTTTCATTTGTACAAATTTGTTGTATGAAGTAATTAAATATCCAACTAAGATAATAATGATTAAAATTATAATACCAACGACAATGATCATATTATCATCTCCTTTTCATTTATTATATCACTAATACATTTCAACTACAATTTTATTTTTATTATTCTACACTAACAAAACGTGCTAGATACTTCTTCCATTTTGTAGGAACTTTTAACCATCGATCGACCACCATCGCTGCAATAATTCCAATCAAAGTATCTACAACACGATCCGCTACATACCAAAAAGTATTTGCTATTCCACGATCAATATTCAATGTTATATTTAAAAATACAACACAACAAATAGCAGAAGCTCCTGGTTTCTTTAATAAAAGGCATGTATAAATTAAAATACTTACTCCAATAGGCAAAAGAATAATTTTCAGTGCTTCATAATATTGGACATAGTATAATAAAAACTCTAATGTAAAATATCCAGCAACTCCACCTAGACAAGTCCCTACCATACGATTAATAGATGTCATAAATGTTTTATCATAAGAAGATTGCATACACATGACAGCACCAATACAACTATAAAAACTAGATTCTCTAGCAAATATAAAAGATAAAATGAGGCTTAAAAAGACGGCAACGGCTGTTTTAATGTTTCGTAATCCTATCTTAGGAATTTTTATACGCATCATAACTTTCCTCCCTATCTCTCCTTTCTATATTTTATTATAGTTCATAAAAATCTACTGATTATATTTATACTTTTTTATTTTGAAAGATATGCCATAGGTAACATGGCAGCTCCTACAATTCCTGGCTCCTCTAATTCAGCTTGCGCAAATAGAACAGGTTGCATCCCATTATGAATCAGTGTTCGATAATTTTTCTCTACTTTTTCAAAAAAGACATCTTTTCCTTGCATAACTCCTCCACCTATGATGAAAATATCTGGGTCTACAACATGTGCAATCAAAGATAACATAACAGCTATATCATATGCCATTTCATCTACAAGTGCTAATGCTTTTTCATCTTTTTCACGTGCTAATTGAAATAAATCTCCAGCATGTTGAATTGCCTCTTCCCCAAATATTTTTTTAGCTTTTCTTGTTAATGCAGTCCCACTAGCTTCATT
This sequence comes from uncultured Erysipelotrichaceae bacterium, assembly GCA_947175465.1. Taxonomy (GTDB): domain Bacteria; phylum Bacillota_I; class Bacilli_A; order Erysipelotrichales; family Erysipelotrichaceae; genus CAMWMY01. The sequence goes on from CAMWMY010000036.1 coordinate 9,075, forward strand.
TTCAATAGCACCTATATTTAAGTTATTTACCTTTTCACGATTACGATCTACAATAAGATTTCCTATCTCTCCTGCATGTCCATTTTTTCCAGAAACAACCTTTTGGTGAATAATACATGCTCCTCCTATTCCTGTTGAAATCGTTACATAGTAAACTATGCCTTTTCCTTTTCCAGCACCTAATATGGCTTCACCAAGACCTGCCACATTTCCATCATTCTCTAAAAAAGTTGGTTTATGAAAATGTTGCTCAATTTCTTTTGCAATTGGATATCCTTCAAATCCAGGTAAATTGGTCGCAAGAAGCATTTTTCCTTCTGCTGGGTCTACAGGTCCTGGAACACCCAATCCAATTCCTTTACATTCTGCATAATCATCAATACTCTCAATCATACGTATGATTTTTTGCATTACATGTTTCGTTCCATGAACAATCTCTGTAGGCTCTTTGCGTTGTTGTATAATATTCCCATTGGCATCTACTTTAGCAACGCGAATATTCGTGCCCCCCATATCTATTCCTATAAACATATCCATATATTGGCCTCCTCAATCTCGTATCTTTATTCTATCATAATGTAATTCTAAGGGCAAAATGAATTCCTATATTTTTAACTTTTCCCATAGTAATGATATATATTTATTTTATGCTTTCTTTTTCTTTTTTTATCTTTTATTTTAAAAATGAAAAGCTCCACAATATTATTTCTTCATTGAAACCAATGATAAATATTGTAG
>CAMWMY010000037.1 GCA_947175465.1 uncultured Erysipelotrichaceae bacterium
CTATATATAGAATACCCTTCTTTTCCACTTATCATTCAAAATCCTTTATTTATCGACAAAATTTATTATGAAAACCTAAAAAGTTCCACTTTAAAATCGTATTAAAGCTTTTCCAATGTGCATAATCTATATAGATAGGAGTGATATTGATGGTAATTGTCCCAACAATTATAGAAAAAAACGCAAGTGTAGAAAGAGTATACGATTTATATTCTTGTCTTTTAAAGGAGCGAATTATTATTATGACAGGAGAAATAGATGATACAATGTCTTCTTCCATTTGTGCACAATTATTATACTTATCAAGCACAAGTAGTGACCCTATATTAATGTATATTAACTCTCCTGGAGGAAGTGTAAATGCTGGTCTTGCCATTTACGATACAATGAATTTTATTCAATGTGAAGTACACACCATATGTATGGGGATTTGTGCTAGCATGGCTGCTATTTTATTATCTGCTGGTACAAAAGGAAAACGCAGTGCTTTAAAACATAGTGAAGTCATGATCCATCAACCTTTAGGTGGAATGCAAGGACAAGCAAAAGATATGGAAATTGCGACACAACACATTTTAAAAATGAAACATAAACTTTATACTATTTTAGCTCAAAATACGAAACAACATTATGATACGATTGCAAATGATTGTGATCGTGACTATTATATGGATGCTCAAGAAGCACAAACATATGGGTTAATTGATGTTATTATATAATTCTATAAAAAACTTACAGATTGATTTCTAATCAATCTTTTTTCTTTATTATCACCTTGATTTTTATGCTATAAATAGCTTTTATATCCTAGTATTTTCCTCCTTCTTTGCCCTTTTTTGTAAAAAATAGTTGTATTTTCTATCGTTTATTAGTATACTGAAACTAGTTGATACGTAATGAGGAGGGACATCTTTTACGTAACGATGAGCGCCAGAACCTACGGGTTGACGAGGATAGCAGTGATCGAAAATTCGGCGGATGCTGCTACGGTTATGTGGATCGATAGAGATAATAACAAAAGCAAAGAAATGCCACAAACGTTATCTTAACACACTTTTTTTATCGTGGAGGAAAAAATATGTGTGGGATTGTCGCCTATGTAGGTTATGAATCAATCGCCGATCGTATTTTAATTGAAGGATTAAAAATACTAGAATATCGTGGATATGATTCTGCAGGAATTGCAAGTTTTATTGACCAAAATATAATAACGGTGAAAACCAAAGGAAAGGTGCAACAATTAGAAGAAAAACTTCAAATACAAAAGATACAAACTTCAATTGGAATTGCACATACACGTTGGGCAACGCATGGAGAGCCTAATGAAGTTAATGCACACCCTCATCATGTAGGGGAAGTTACGCTTGTGCATAATGGTATTATTGAAAATTATTATGAATTAAAAGAAGAGTTGATGAGCAAAGGATATAACTTTCAATCACAAAGTGATAGTGAAATTGCATGTGCTTATATCGACTATTGTTATCAACGTTATCATGACAAAGAAGAAGCTCTTATAAAAGCTTATCAAACATTTAAAGGATCATTTGCCTTTGCTATTTTATTTGCGGATGACGATCAAAATGTTTATGCTATGCGAAAAGATAGCCCTCTTATTCTTGGGACGAGTGCTACCAAAACATTTATCGCAAGTGATATTCAAGCCTTTTTACACTATACAAAGCAATATATTGTTCTTGAGCATAATGAAATTGCACGTTGTAGTAGAGAAGGTATTGTCATTAAAAATTTACAAAAAGAATTTGTAAAAAAAGAAATCCAAACAGCACAAATGGAAAATAAAGATCTTACAAAAAATGGCTATGCCCATTATATGTTAAAAGAGATTCATGAACAGCCTTATGCTATAAAGGAAACGATTCAAGCTTATCTTTCTAATCATCTTAAAGATTTAATGGATCAATTTCCTGACTTAAAGAAATTCAAACAAATTCATATTAGTGCATGTGGAAGTGCTATGTATGCTGGAATGATTGCGAAAGTATTAATCGAAAAAAAGGCAAGAATTCCTGTACAATGCGTTGTAGCAAGTGAATATCGATACATGGATCCTATTTTTCAAGAAGATACATTATTAATTCTTATATCACAATCTGGAGAAACAGCAGATACTCTAGCTGCTCTTCATTTAGCAAAACAACACCATGTTCCAACGCTTGCCATTGTCAACGTTGAAAATAGTGCTTTAGCTAGAGAAGCTGATTATGTACTATATACACATGCAGGTGTGGAAATCAGTGTTGCTACAACGAAAGCATATTGTACACAAGTTGCTTTATTATCTCTCATCGCTTGCCATTTATCTTATATACATGGCTATATTGATGCTGAGGAAGAAAAGCAATTATTAGACGAATTTAAACAATTGCCTATCTTGATGGACAAACTTATTCATCAAGATACTTATAAAGAAATTGCTACGCACTTATATCAAAAAGAGCATGTTTTCCTCATGGGTAGAGGGCTTGATTATGCTTTATCCATGGAAGGTGCTTTAAAATTGAAAGAAATTTCTTATATTCACTGTGAAGCTTATGCCGCAGGTGAATTAAAACATGGGACAATTTCCCTGATTGAAAAAGATACTCCTATCATTGTTCTTTGTAGCGATGATTCGATATATGAAAAAACGATGAGCAATATGAAAGAAGTAAAAGCCAGAGGTGCAAAAATTATTGTTTTAGCAACGGAAGATCTTCCGATTGCACCTGATACGTATGATGTAAGGCTTACGATCCCTAAAACGGATATTCTTCTACAAGGAATTTTAACAGTCATTCCTTTACAACTTATTGCCTATGAAACTGCAAATATGCGAGGTTGTGAAATTGACCAACCACGTAATCTTGCAAAATCTGTGACTGTTGAATAAAGATGGTATTTACTGCAGATATATCTCAATAACTTCCTATTAACATCTACTTAACTGCAGCAAATATATGAAGATCGGGCTCTTATAGGCCCGATTTTTGTTTACTATAAATGATAAAAGAAAAGCAAGAACGCTTCCATTTCTTGCTTTTTATGCTCATACTCTCTTAAAATGAAATACCCTGCTTTCAAAGTCAAAACGATTAAAAATAGGATATAAATAAAAACCAACATACATTAATTCATCCCCATAATACGTTTGATTTGTTTCAGAATTGTAATACCGTGCTTGCTCTTCTAACCCCTTAACTAATAGGCGTCTTAATGGTGGTGCTGCATGAGATAAGATATTAGTATACGTAACAATACTCTCACTCTTATCTTTTGATACAACTTGCCAAACACACGTATTACCTTCAAAAGGAGATTCTAAACGATAAAATGTTCCATACAAAAGCAAGGTATAATGATTTTTATAATACGAAATTTGCTTTTTTACGATAGCTTGCTCATCACTTGTTAATTGTCTTGGATCTAATTCATATCCAAATACCCCTGTCATCGCAATATCTGCCCTTGTTTGAAGAGATGTTTTTCTTCCATTTTGATGATTAGGGATTGCTGATACATGAGCTCCCATGGTAGATGGAGGATAAACTAAACTTGTTCCATATTGAATATTTAATCGTGCAATAGCATCACTATTATCACTAGTCCAAATTTGTGGCATATAGTATAGCATCCCTGCATCAAAACGTCCCCCTCCACCAGAACAAGCTTCAAAAAGAATTTCTGGATGTGCTGTTGTTAGTTGATCCATTAAACGATATAAATTAAGAACATAGCGATGGGCTACTTCTCCTTGCTGGTGTGGTGCTAACGCTACAGAATAAAGATCTGTCAAATAACGATTCATATCCCATTTAACATAATCAATAGAATGATCACACAAAATAGCATGTAAAGTTTCAAATAAATAATTAACTACATCTTCACGACTTAAATCTAGTACATATTGAGAACGACTAAGCGTTGCTTCCACTTTAGGAACATGCAAATACCAATCCGGATGCTTCTCAAATAAATCACTTTGTCTTGAAATCATTTCAGGTTCAAACCAAAGTCCAAACTTTATACCCAATTCCTGTGCATAATCTATTAATCCTTTTAAACCATTAGGTAGCTTTTCTTTATTAACAAACCAATCTCCTAAAGAAGTTTGATCACTATCACGCTTTCCAAACCACCCATCATCTAAAACAAAAAGCTGAATTCCTAATTGCGCTGCCGAACCCATAATTTCTTTAATCGTCTCTTCATGAAAAGCAAAATACGTTGCCTCCCAATTATTCATAAGAATAGGACGCATTTTCTTTTTATAAGAACTACGGATAAGACGTTCTTCTATTATCCGATGGAAGTTTTGTGACATGCCATTGAGCCCTTGATCCGAATATGTAAAAATAACTTCTGGTGTTTGAAATATATCACAAGGTTTTAAAAACCATTGAAATCCTGATGGATGAATTCCCATCGTTAAGCGAAGCTGTTCATATTGATCCAGCTCAAGTGCTGCTTCATGATTTCCACTATAAATAAGACAGAAACCATAAGCTTCTCCTTGATGCTCATCAGTATGTGAAGATACAAGCGCTATAAATGGATTTTCTTGATGACTAGATGTTCCACGCTTACTATCAATAATATGAATCCCTCGCCGTAATGGTTTTCTCTCTATTTGACGCTCATTCCCCCAAGATCCAGGTAAATGAATCATTTCCCTTTTGGCATAGGGAAAGTCTAAACTCATACTCGCTAATTTATCAATGAATATAGGTTGTACACCATGATTTTCCAAACGTGTTGAGCGTGCAATAATATCAAAATGTTGATAAATCGTATACGATAAACAAAGTTTTAATTGTGTTGCTTCATCAACTAAATAAACCTCCAATGTTTCTGCTTCTTCTTCCTTTTCTACCCAAGTATGAGGTAAACCTTCTAAAGCCTTTTTTCCTGAAAAAAGTTGATAATCTACATAACGAAAATCAGATATACGCGAACCTGATTCCGTTAAGATTTCAATAGCAGGAATACGAAAATCACCACTTCCTAAACTAGAATACTCTTGTAAGAGAGTATCTCTTGAATAAATACGTTTCTCATCTCCTAAAAAATTGGTAGAAAATGATCGTTCAAATCGTGGATAAGCCATACCATCATGATAACCAGAAACTGCTTTTCCAAAATAAAGATGCGCTAATAAATTTTGTTCCTCTACAGCAAGAATATAAGAAATTTTTCCATTCGATAAATGAAAAATACGTTTTTCATCATTTATAGTAATCAAACTCATACTATTCCCCTATTTCTAAACGCCAAACTTTCATATCGATATTATCTTCTCTTTGATAAAAATGAAGATATTTCTGATAATCAGTTGGAAAGATGCGACTCGATGCTACAAAATCACCATCATTAACAAAAACTTCAATAGAACTACGATCTAAGAATACTCGTAAATTTACTTCATCTCCAAAATCTTCTGCAATCACTCGTTTGGTACCATATTCTTCCGCAACACGCTCTCCTGCTAAGTGACGATCTAAAATAAGCTCTCTTTTTTCAAAATCACAAATAAGACGTGTATGTGCAGTATTTTCCATATTAGCCGCAAAGTCGATCATTGTTTGATGCTTACTTTTACGAATACATAAAGAAAGCTCTATGCCAAAACCTAACTCATGTGTTTTTTCTTCTACATTTACAAGAAGAGGTTGGCGATACTTTTCAATTTCTACTAATGGACGCTGTTTCAACTTCCCATCTTCTAAAAACAACTCTCTTGGTAAAGTCAAACAACCACAATATGCATATTGCTGTGTTGGATAAGTGATTTCTGGTAATCCCATCCATGCAAATAAAATAGTCCTTCCTTGTGCTTGCATCACTTGTGCAGCATAAAAATCAAATCCACGATCGATTTCTTGAAACGTTTGCTTATCTGTTATTTGCAAGTTATTTTTAGATAACTTATTTCCAATTACATAACCTGTCTGATAAATATTACAGTAACGATTTCCTTCTGGCTTCAACCCTTGAGGTGAAAAAAGAAAAATACCCTTATCCCCTATTTCAAAATAATTAGGACACTCCCACATATATCCTAAACAAGGATACGCTATATCTACTTCCCCTAAAATGCGCCAAGAAAAACTATCCTGTGAATGAAGTAATAAACTTGTTCCAGTTAGATTCTTTCTCTGAGCTCCAATAACAGCATAATAATCATCTTTTGATTTCCAAATTTTAGGATCTCGAAAATGATCAGTATATCCATCTGGATATCCTATTATAGCAGGAGGAAATCTTTTTATAAGTTCTCCTTTTTTATCTAATGTGGCTATAATCTGATAAGGAATTCGCTCATTTTGTTCATTTCTTGTATTTCCAGTATAAAAAATTTTCATAACTTCGCCATCTTCTATCGCTGATCCAGAATACGCTCCATGCGTTTCATAAGGACTATTTGTCTCTATTCTCACTTCCGCATCTTCCCAAGAAATCATATCTGTCGAAGTTACATGATACCAACCTTGAAACCAACTATTTTCACTATAAGTCAACGGACTCCATTGATAAAAGAGATGATACTTCCCATCAAAATAACAAACACCGTTAGGATCATTGATGTACCCCATATCTCCTTCAATATGAAAATATTGACGATAGGGACTTTGGGCTACTTTTTCCTCTAACGATGTTCGTAATTTTAAAGGAATATCATCATATTGATGATATTTCTTCATAATTATTTATCCTTTCTTTTCTTTTATAACTTTACTCAACACAATCGTTAAGATTGCACCTAATACAATAGCTAAAAGATGAGCGACAAGATAATGCAAATATCCTCCATTGGCAGGATCTACAATCGTAAACCCTGGTAATCCAGTTGCCCCAAAACCCACAGCTGTAAGTTTTGTAAAATAAACATAGCTACTTGCAATAGCACCTGCTAAACACCCTGCGATAAGTGGATAACGATACTTCACATTAATTCCAAAAAGAGCTGGCTCTGAAATTCCAAACAATGTAGAAGTAAACGCTGATACAGCTATAGAACGTTTTTTATTATCACGATAGTTCAGTAATAAATAACCTAAAACTGCTCCCCCTTGCCCCATTAAAGCAACAGACATTAATGGATTTAAAAAGTCACGTGACGTATCTTGTAATAATTGCGTCTCTATCGCACCAAATGTATGATGAAGTCCCGTAATCACAATAATTTGTTGAATTCCCCCAAAAATCATATATCCAAAGACACCTAAATGTTCTACTAACCATAGCAATCCATTCGTAATTCCTATACCAAGTCCTCTTCCAAATGGTCCTACAATTGTGAAAAGGAAAAAAGCAGAAATTAAAATCGTTAGCATAGGAGATAAAACAAACTTTAACATATCAGGTAAAATTTTATTAAATTTCTTATCTAAGAAAGCCACTATATACCCCATTATAAGTGCAATAATAATTCCACCTTGAAACCCTACTAATTCTATATTAAGACCAAAAATATTAATCATTTCTGCCTGAGCACTTCCATTAGCTACCCCATACGCATTTGCTAAACTTGGTGATACCAAAAGAGCTCCTAAAGCAAGTCCAAGTGCAGGGCGTCCTCCAAATCGTTTCACAGCAGAATATGCTACGATCATTGGAAGGAAATCAAAAATAGCTCCTGATGCAATTTCTATCATTCGATAAATACCTGAAATTGATGGTACTTTTTCAATAATAGATGTTGCTCCAAACAACCCTTTTGTAGATAAAAGAGACCCTAATCCAAGCAAAAGAGCTGCTGCTAAAATCGAAGGCATAATTTCAATAAAGACATCGGAAAGAGCCTTCATAAAACGCTGTATTGGATTCTTTTTATTAGCTAAAACTTCTTCATCTATTTGCGTATCACGATGGATACCAATATATTCAGAGAAAGCATCATAAATATTATTTACTAACCCTGCCCCAAAAATAATTTGGAGTTGATCACTTGCTACAAACACCCCTTTAACAAGTCTCACCTTCTCTAACCCTTCCATATCTACTTTACTATTATCTTTTAAAACTAAACGCAAACGTGTTGCACAATGAGTCAAATGAGCAATATTTTCTTTTCCACCAACCAATGCTTCAATTTTCTCATTAATATCTGCAAATTCTGACATCTAAACCCCTCCTCTATTGGTTAATTTCATCATACTCTTTATTTCTTTTTCTTAAAATGGTAAAATGTAGACAAGAATAGTAATTTTGTAGAGGGATCTCCATTATGAATTTTTTATTTAATAATCTTAATACAAACCCATATATTAGTGTTTATACCGTTGGTTATGAAAAAACAAACCCAAGACATTCTTATGGTCCTGCTAGAAGAAGTGGCTATATGCTTCATTATATCTATTCTGGGAAAGGACAATTTACTTGCCAAGGAAAAACTCATCAACTAAAAGCTGGAGACTTCTTTTTTATTTCTCCACACGCTACGATCACTTATACAGCAGATGATAAAGATCCTTGGATTTATTATTGGTTTGGCTTTCGAGGTGATTTAGTAGAACATTACCTTAAGAACACATCGATTAGTATAAATAACCCTATTTTTTCACTTAATAATTCTACAGAGAGAATTAAATCTGCAATGAGTCGCTTAATTGAAATCTCACTTATTTCAGAACATAACGATATGCTTTTAAACTCTTGTTTATTAGAAATACTTTACCAACTTAGTCAAAGTTTTCCTAAAAAAGCTCCCTTACAACAAAGAGTAAGCCAAAACTTATTACTTGCCAAAGCTCTTGCCTATCTTGAGCATAATTATGGTCAAAACATTAAAATAGGAACTTTAGCTACCCTTTTAAATATTGATCGGTCCTACCTTCATCGACTCTTTATAGAACAACTCGAAGTATCACCCAAACAATTTTTAACAAATATCCGTCTTGAAAAAGCTAAGCAATTATTATTAGATAGTGATTTAAGTATAAGAAATATTGCATATTCTGTTGGTTTTGATGATGCAAGTAATTTCTCTAAACTTTTTAAACAAGAAACAGGAATGACTGCAAATTCTTATAGAAAAAAAGCAAAACGAATATCTTCAACTCCTTAATATATAATAAAAATGCATCTTTTCTTCTGATCAGATATGCATTTTCATGTTTCATTCTTCTATAAATATTTTTTACTTCATCTATGATATAGAAACTTCTGAAGCCTCTTCTGTATCTGTTCCTTCATTATCAACTACTGGTTTTTTCCCTGGTAAATATACCCAGAATGCTGGTCGAGCATTAGAAGAATAACCAGCTATCCAATCAACACTAGTTCCAGATAATACATATACAGTCCCAGCTGTATTTGAATGTCGTAATAATGTACTATCTCCAGTTAACTTACTTAAATTTGCGATTTTCTCTCCCATTGTTAATAGTCTTTGATCATTTGCAGCATACTCACCAGTAAGTCCATTTATATCTTCTATACTTAATAAAAATACTTTATCGTAAGTAGACTGTACAGTCTTCGCACTAATATCGCTGTAATATATCTGTGTTTCTATAATATTCTCTTTTAAAATATTTGGTTGATTATTTAACCAAGTACTATTTAATTCGTTTCTTACATTTGAGTTATTCCAATCTATAGAACTATTATCACTGCCTCTCATACTATAACTCCCTACACTATTCTTCGCCCATAACAGTGCTTTCTCTCCATCATTGGCTAGTACATAAT
>CAMWMY010000038.1 GCA_947175465.1 uncultured Erysipelotrichaceae bacterium
ATGTTTTCTGTAAATTAAACTATAAATTACATTTTGTTGTAATTAATAAAAAAATATGCTATATTTATATTATATCCAACTATTTTCGAAGTGGATATATTTTTTTAGGTGTTAACTTATGTAGAAAAGGGTACACCAGAAAAAGATTGGTATATCAAAGTGGACTATAGGTGTTTTAATTATGGTTACATTTTTATCTATCTAAGTTTTGAATGTTTTTTATAATTAGCGATAAATATTATACATATATCTTTTTTTAGTTTAGTTAATTGGAAATATTAGTGCGAAATTTGTAGATGTATGAAAAATATTACATCGAACTTTAAGTTACTAAGTTGAGGAGATAAAAAATGAAAAAAGAAATCATTTTGCCATATGCACCAATACTTGTAGAATCCACACGTTCTATTGGATATTCTTTTGAATCCGCTTTAGCTGATATAATAGATAATAGCCTAAGCAAAAATGCCAAAGAAATACATATTCGTTTCAATTCTGCAGTGCCACAATATGTTGCTGTGATTGATGATGCGTGTGGTATGAGTAATGACGAACTTATTGCTGCTATGCGTTACGGAAGTAAAAGTTCACAGGATGAGAGAGAAGCAAATGATCTAGGGCGTTTTGGTCTTGGATTAAAAATGGCATCATTATCTCAGTGTAGAAAATTGACGGTTATAACTAAACAAGGCAAAGAAATTTATGGCGCTCAATGGGATTTAGATTATATTATTTCCCAAAAGGATTGGGCATTAAAATGTTTCGATAAGGCTGAGATAAATGATTTACTGTATGTTGATGAACTCAGGAAAAAAGAAAGTGGAACTATTGTTTTATGGGAAGCATTCGACAGAATGTTAAATGGTGCAACAGAATCACAAAAATCGAAAGTTTTTGATGAAAAAATCGAAATAGCACGTAATCATATTTCGCTTGTTTTTCACAGATTTATCGGTGATGAAAATCCTACGCAAAGAATTAAAATTTACTTTAATAATGAAAAGGTTGAACCCAAAGATCCGTTTTTGTCAAACCATCCTGCTACTCAACCCTTGGTGGAGCAAACTTTGCTTGTTGAAGATAGTTGCATAAAAGTTAAACCTTATATTCTTCCTTATGCAGACAAGCTTTCTACTAAAGACAAAAAGATGTTAGGGGATTTGGGCGATCTTAGACAAAATCAGGGTTTTTATGTATATCGAAATAAGCGTTTAATTATTTGGGGAACTTGGTTTAGATTGATTAAACAACACGAATTAAATAAATTAGCGCGTGTACGTGTTGATATCCCCAATTCTCTAGATTCGCTTTGGGAGATCGACATAAAAAAATCAGCGGCTTTTTTGCCTGATATTATAAAGAAAAATCTTGTAGGTATTGTTGAAAACACAGTTGGTCGAAGCGAACGTGTTTATAGATATCGAGGAAGAAACGTGTCAGATGATGATCTTCAGCACATTTGGAATCCTATTGATAATAGAGGATGTTTCCAGTATCTTATTAATCGTGATTTGCCACTTTATAAAAAACTCGAAGAATGTTTGGATGAAGAAGGCAATCGTTACTTGGATTCTTTAATCAAAACCATTGAAGATGCTTTTCCTTATAGCGATGTATACTTTAGGCTTGCAAAAAGCGAAAATGCGGTTCGAACATCTTCGTTGGATTTTGATGAGGTATATAAAGTAGCTGTTGATATGATTCAGTCTATTAAAGAGAATGGTTGTGATATTGTTACTTTTATAAACTCTATGGATAAAATTGACTTTTTTATAAATTATCCAGAAGTAGTTGAAAAAATCAAGGAGGATTACGGTAGTGACAGCTAATCAAGAACTGATTATTTATCATGTGCTTATGCAAGTAAAACCAAATAACGTTGTAGAAGAAGCTAAAATTAAAGAATATATTAATGTTTTTAAAATTCTTAATCCGATTACAGCAGTAGAAGAAGATGAAGTGATCAAGGAATTACATTCTAAACTTTCTGTGCGAATGGATAGAGGTGCTTGCATAAAAGAAAAAGATCATATAACTTGGTATTATAGTGCAAAGAAGAATATTGAACCTACTTATTGGAATAGGTATTGTACGTATCTGGTCAAAAACGAAGGATTTAATACTGATGTAATCAATTCTTTAGATGCATCTACTGATGAAATGATGGACTTGATGGGAAATCCAAATTCTCCATTAGATTTTTCACGTTGTGGTCTTGTGATTGGTGATGTTCAATCAGGAAAAACATCAACTTATACTGCACTTATTAACAAAGCAGCTGATGCAGGATATGGTATAATAATTCTTCTTACCGGAACTATTGAGAAGCTTCGTAAGCAAACTCAAAGTAGGTTAGATGCTGGCTTTGTCGGATTGGATAGTACAGCTTTTACACGTGATAAAGATAATGTGTTTATCGGCGTAGGAAATATCGATCCTTCTGTTTCAGGTTGGGCCGTGACATCAACAGCAAGCGACTTTAACACAAATGTAGCAAAGCAACTTAATGGACGCTTGTCTGGTATAAAAAGTCCGATTCTTTTTGTGCTCAAAAAGAATAAAAGTGTTCTTGAAAAATTGGAACAATGGCTTCGCATCTATAACGCTAATTCTGTTGACGGTAAAATACATAGTCCTCTATTGCTTATTGATGATGAAGCGGATAACGCTTCTGTTAATACCAAAAAGGATGAAGATACTCCTACTGCCATCAATGCAGGTATTCGTAAACTTTTAAAACTGTTTACACGTTCAAATTATGTGGCTTTTACCGCTACGCCTTATGCTAATATTTTCATTAATCCGGATAGTAATGATGAAATGCTGGAAGACGACCTGTTTCCTCGTGATTTTATCTATGCATTAGAAGCACCGACTAATTATATTGGCGCGCGAACCATTTTCCCAGAAGACGGAAGACACAATTATATGGTTAAGAATAATGAGGATTGTGAATATTACTTGCCCGAAAAACATAAGAAAGATTTTATACCTAGTACTGAATTACCTTTATCATTAAAAGAAGCTATTGCGTCATTCTTTATCGCAAATGCTGTTAGAGATCTCAGAGGACAGCAAAAAAAACATCGTTCCATGCTCATAAATATAAGTAGGTTTATTGATGTTCAAGAAAGAATATGTAAACAAGTTGATGGTTATGTTAGAGAACTGCAACGAGAGGTTAGAAATTATTATCGTACAGGAAAAAGTGCTTTACAGCACGAGGGAATCGCTTTTATAAAGCAAGTTTTTGATACGCATTTTGCACCATTAAGTGATGATATTCTTGCCGGTGAACAGCGGTTTACTTGGGAGCAGATCCAACTATCATTGAATGATGCTATTGCGTCTATAGTTGTCCGTACAGTTAACGGCGGAAATGCTCCTAAAAACTTGAATTATGATGAGTGCGAAGAAGACGGATTGAGAATAATTGCTATCGGTGGATTTAGCCTTTCGAGAGGATTAACACTCGAAGGTTTATGCACAAGTTATTTTTATCGTAATTCTAAAATGTATGATACGCTTATGCAAATGGGAAGATGGTTTGGATACCGTCCTCATTATGCAGATGTGTGTCAAGTTTGGATGAGCGAAACCTCAGTGGAATGGTATGCCTACATTTCAGATGCTTCTGACGAATTGCGCCGAGAAGTAAGAAGAATGCGTGATTTGGATTTAACGCCAAAGGAATTCGGATTAGGTGTTCGCTCAGATAAAGATGCTTTATTAGTAACAGCTATTAATAAAATGCGTTATACTGAGGATATCGATATGACGATCAGCTTAAATGGTGATGTAATCGAAACTCCTTACATTCATATGAACAAAGAAATCAATAACGCCAATCTCAATTTAGTCACAAAATGGATCAACAGACTTCTTGATGACGGATATTCTTTTTCAGACTCCGCTAAAGAAAATCTTGCTTTGTCGCATCCGCAAATACTTAATGTTCCAAAGCACTATGTTATTGAGTTACTAAACGCTTACAAAAGCCACTATCTAAACATGGATTTCAGAACTTCCAACTTAGTACACTTGCTCGAAGGATATACGGATGGTACTGTTGATACTTGGGATATTCTTGTTTCAAACGGTAGAAGCGAATCTACTAGTTTTTGTGGTATCGATATTAAACCAATACGTCGTATTTTTGCCATTAAAGAGAAAAGCAAAGCTCTTCAAATGTCCGGAAAAGGTGCGCGTTTGGGTAATGCGTCCCTCGCTAAAGGTGGACTAACTAAAGAAAAAACGCGCGAAATCGAAGAAGCAGCAAAATGCTTGCGTTCTAAAACCGAACAAGATAAATCCTTTTCTCAAGAAGAGTATTTTAATTCAGGTATTGAGCGTAAGCCTCTCTTAATGATTCATCCTGTACACTTAGATCCAAAGGATGATGAAGAAAAGAGAGAACTCATTAAGAATCAACCCAACCTCTTAATAGGGTTAAGTATTGGTATTCCTAGTATAAATGGAAGAAAGAAAGAGTCTTATCGCTACAGAATTAATTTAGTCAAATGGAGAGAACTTCTGGAGATCGATGATGACTACCTTGAGGAAACTGGTAACGAGGAGGAGTCCTGAATGAGTATAATTGCTAAAGAGATATTTGCTATCTCTCAAGAAATCGATTCGTTCCGTAGAGTTGATGAGGATCATCCGTTAGATATTTATTTAGGAAGAGATGCATCTGCACGCATCTCAATGTTATTAATTTCAAAAAGCGTGCCTATGCAGATATATTCCTCACACTTAATTGGAATCTCAATAGGAAAACGTGTTGACGGTGCATGTGCTTTATCCTTTTCTCTTCTTGATAATCAATATCAAGATATATTCTTCCATTTTTGTGATGATATCATAAACGCCACAAGAGATATTAAAGACAAATCGCAAGGAATAACCTTTGTATGTCTTAGATACTTGAAATGGCAAGAAATGTTGAAAAAGAATAGATCTGGACTGTTAAGTTTTTCAGAAATAAAAGGACTGATTGGCGAGTTAGTTTTTCTTAAAGAGATTCTTTTTGATAAATATGGAAAAAATGTTGCATTGCAATCATGGATAGGTCCAGATAAAGCTGATCAGGATTTTGTTTGCTCTGATTTATGGTATGAGGTAAAAGCTACGGTTAGTGGGGGAGCAACGGTTAAAATTTCATCCATTGAACAGTTAGACACTGATAATGACGGCGAATTAGTTGTAGTATATCTTGATAAGACAAGCTGTGCAAATCCAAACCGAATTACTCTAAATAGCATAGTTTACGAGATTGAAAACAGTTTAGAGAATGGTGAACAAAGACGGTTATTTGGAGATATACTAATTCGTCAAGGGTATGTTTATCGTAACGAATATGATGAACACGGATTTGTTTGCACTAGTATTAACAGATATTCTGTAAATCAATCCTTTCCTGCACTAAGGAAGCGAAACATTCCTACAGCGATAGCAAACTCTAATTATTTGCTTTCGATACCTGCGATACAGGATTTTTTTAAGGAGAATTAATCTATGGAATTGGTAGAATTTAGAGAAGCCTTACTTGAACAATTTAAATTTGCTTTTTCTGCCGATAATACTACGGATAAGGAAGAGTTTATTAATTATGTTTCTGAAGTGTTGTTAGAAGCAGAAGTACTTGAGAATACCATCGAATATCTACCATTTGAAGGAATAGGAACAAGAAACAAAAAAATCCAAATTGACGGTTACTCTTATAATGAGCTTGATGATTTTTTATCTTTGTATGTAGTACCATCTATTAGTTATGGTTCGATGGGGACACTTATAGCTACAGAAGCTAACAAACTGTTTTCAAGAGCGCGGGCCTTCATTGAAGATGCAACATATATCAAAGCAAAATCAGAGGAAAGTCATCCGGCATATGGATTAGCTATCGACATTCTAAAAAAATATGTCTCTGTACGGAAGTATTGTATTTATATTCTTACCGATATGAGTATGAGTAAAAATATACAAACGATGGACGATGGATCTATAAATGATATACCTGTAGAATATCATATTTGGGATATAAATCGTCTTTATCAATTAGCAGAATCCAAAAGTGGAAAAGAAGATATTGTAATTAATATGTTGGAATTTACAGAATCTGGATTACCTTGTTTGCCTGCAAGTAAAACCGACGATTACACAGCATATCTGTGCAATATTCCGGGAATGTTGTTAGCGGAATTATATAATTCATATGGCAGTAGATTGTTGGAAGGCAATGTGCGCTCATTTTTACAAACTAAAGGTAAAGTCAATAAGGGCATTCGCAATACAATATTAAACGCTCCTGATATGTTCTTTGCTTACAACAACGGTATTGCTGCTACCGCTTCTAATATCAACTTATTTGAATCAAATGGAAGCTTATATATTACTGAGATAACTGCGTTACAAATTGTTAATGGTGGACAAACAACAGCTTCTCTTGCTATGGCTCTGTTAAAGGATAAGAGAGATGACTCCGAGGAAAAACTCAAACGAATCTATGTTCCTATGAAACTTTCCGTAGTATCTCCTGAAAAAGCTCAAGAGCTTATCCCCAACATATCTAGGTATGCTAATAGCCAAAACAAAGTTAGCGAAGCTGATTTGTGGTCTAATCATCCATTCCACATTAGAATGGAAAATATCTCTCGTCGTATATTTGCACCTGCAGTTGATGGTAAACAGTATGGAACGCATTGGTATTACGAGCGAGCTAATGGTCAGTATAAGCAAGAAACCTATAAAGCAACTGAAGCAAGTAGAAAACGTTTTGAAATGCAGTGTCCTAAAAACCAAATGTTCACAAAAACAGATCTTGCAAAGTATATGAATATTTACCGAGAATTGCCACATGTTGCAAGTGCTGGTGGGCAAAAATCGTTTGCTAAATTTGCTGAGTATACTGCTGTTCAATGGGAAAAGAATGATGCATATTTTAATGAAGATTATTTTAAGAACGTTGTAGCTATGGCAATACTATTTAAACAATCCGATAAAATAGTAAAAAAACAGCTTTGGTACAACAGCTACAAAGCAAACATTGTTGCATATACGCTAGCTAAAATTATACAGACTGTGCATACGTATTATCCCGAATATTCAATTGATTTTCGAAATATATGGTTGAAACAAAAATTATCGGCCGCATGGACACATCAGATAATAAGTAGCTCTAAAATAATTTATGATTTTTTAATTGATGATAATCGGCCGGTTGAAAATGTCACAGAATGGGCAAAAAGAGAAGCTTGTTGGGATAATGCAAAAAATATAGAATTAATTCTGTTGCCCGAATTTGTGAAAGAACTCGCTTATAAATCAAGTATTGAGGAGCAAGAAAAAGAAGCAATTTCGAAGCAAAAGCAAGTTTCAAAAGTTAATACCATGATTGAAATTGCTAATATTGGTATTGATAATTGGAAGTATTTAATTGAATGGAATAAAACACACCCAGTTTTATCACCGACAGATTTAAGTTTTGTCAACGCTACTCTTGGTATGGAAAAAGGAAAGTTTCCTTCTGAAAAGCAGTGTGAAATGATCTTAAAAGTTCTTGAAAAAGCCCGTTTAGAGGGCTTCCCGAAATAATATCTTCATAGGAGTTTTAATAATGTTACGAGTTGTCGAGACTTTCAGCGGAATCGGTAGTCAAGCGAAAGCATTACAAAAATTAGGAATAGAACATGAAATCGTAAATACTGTCGAATGGGATATTGCTGCTTTTTATGCTTATGATATTATTCATAATGGTGTACAAGATTTATCACAATATCAACACCTTTCTAAAGATGAGATTTTGCGAATATTATCTAAATATGGTTTAAGTACTGATGGAAAGAATCCGTTAAACGAAAAGTTTTTGGCGATGTGGCCAGTAGACTCTTTGAGAAAAATTTTATGCGCCTTTAATAGAACAAAAAATCTAGGAAGTATAACTAATGTTACTTATGATATGCTTCCTAAAAAAATAGATTTATTAACATATTCTTTTCCTTGTCAAGATTTATCTATTTGTGGATCTTGGCATGGTAATATGACTGGCATTAATCGAGATGCTCATAACCGTTCAGGTATGTTGTGGGAAGTTGAACGTATTTTAAAAGAATTGAAGAATGCTAGAAGACGCTTGCCTAAGTTTCTTTTAATGGAAAATGTGAGTAATATTCTCTCAAAAGCACATAGAAAGAACTTTGCTGAGTGGAAGAACTTCCTTGAAGAGTTGGGGTATTATAATCAAGTTTATACATTAAATGCTTCGAACTTTGGTAGTCCACAAAAAAGAGTTCGAACCTATATGTTAAGTGTTTTTTGTTCCAGTAAAACAAAAAAACAAAAGGTAGAAAAATATTTTATAGAACATAATTTGGAAGAACAACCACCGTTACCAAGAACACCATTAATTAATTATTTACGTGTTAATTACAATATTCCAAAATATAAGAGTGAGGCCGATATCAGTAATACAAATGACACTCCATCCAGAAGAAAAATATTTCGAGACAATGATATCGTTTATAATGGAATACGATGTATTTCTGATACTGTAAATACTTTAACAACAAAGCAAGATAGACATCCTACGGCAGGTATAGTTTTGTATCCTCAACATGCTGTGGGAAAAAGCGAATATAGAAATTTTACTCCGCGGGAATGTTTTTTATTTATGGGTTTCGATGAAGAAGATTACGAAATACTCTCACAGAATAATGTACAAATTAAAAAAAATCAATTATTATATAGTAAAGAGCGTTGCGAGAAACTCGCCGGAAACAGCATTGTAGTTGAAGTTTTAATGGCTATTTTTAGACAAGTTGATGAGATTGATAAGACTATTATCAGTATTCATCAGAATCATTATAAGAAAAAGAAGGTAAAGTAAATTATGACAAAATCGGATAGACTTTCGTTAGTTGCATATTATTTATCTAAATTTGACATGAAAGCGGTAGAGCGACTTGGTTATAGCAATAGGAGTGAAGCAATGAGAATTATATCTCATAAATTGGGTAGTAACAATGAATATCTAAAACGTCGTAGAGATGAATTTGATGTTCTTACGGGTAGTCATCGTAGAGGTCAGTGTAATCGTCCACCTGTTCCGA
This sequence comes from uncultured Erysipelotrichaceae bacterium, assembly GCA_947175465.1. Classification (GTDB taxonomy): domain Bacteria; phylum Bacillota_I; class Bacilli_A; order Erysipelotrichales; family Erysipelotrichaceae; genus CAMWMY01. Next base: position 9,108 of record CAMWMY010000038.1, read on the forward strand.
GTGTAACTGATTATCATAATCAGTTCAAGAATATTAGCTTTGAAGAATTTACTGGCAGAGTTGTTCAATTGCTATGCGATGCTCCTGATTTAAACTAATACCTTAATATTTTATGAATGAATATGACAAAGAATTGAATAACTGTATATTTCTTGTTCTAAGGTGTAGAAATATTTAAATTTATCCCAAAGCGGTTATGGTATTCTCAATAGTATTTTAAATCGACATAAAAAGGATTGTTTAAAACTTAAGCATTAATAAAAAAAATACCACCTGTTCTGTTAAAATAAACGAATGATATTTTTTAAACCCACACAGACTTATACAAACTTAAAACAGAAATATTTTGCTTGTTTTTATTGACAGATATAAAAG
>CAMWMY010000039.1 GCA_947175465.1 uncultured Erysipelotrichaceae bacterium
AAGCACTGATAATATAATGCGCCCATAGCTCAACTGGATAGAGCGTTTGACTACGGATCAAAAGGTTGCGGGTTCGATTCCTACTGGGCGCGCCATTATTTAAATTGGATGTAGACTTTTTCGGGATGTAGCACAGCTTGGTAGTGCACTTGATTTGGGATCAAGGGGTCGCAGGTTCAAATCCTGTCATCCCGACCATGAAAAAGGCTGGGTAGCTTAGTTGGCTAGAGCATCCGGTTCATACCCGGAAGGCCGTGGGTTCAAGTCCCACCCCAGCCACCATTTTGTCTTTAATGATAAGGACCCTTAGCTCAGTTGGTCAGAGCATCCGGCTCATAACCGGTGGGTCGTAGGTTCGAGTCCTACAGGGTCCACCATGATACAATTATATGGAGGAATACCCAAGTGGTTGAAGGGTCCGGTCTTGAAAACCGGTAGGTCGGGAAACTGGCGCCTGGGTTCGAATCCCAGTTCCTCCGCCATTATAAAGTTTATTTTAAGAAGTATCAGACATCGCGGGGTAGAGCAGCCTGGTAGCTCGTCGGGCTCATAACCCGGAGGCCGTTGGTTCAAATCCAGCCCCCGCAACCAAATGGTTCCGTAGCTCAGTCGGTAGAGCAAAGGACTGAAAATCCTTGTGTCGTTGGTTCGATTCCGACCGGAACCACCATTTAAAAATTGGTGACTTACTCTAATGAGTAAGTCTTTTTTTATCTCTCAAAAAAAGATGTTGTTATTAACAACATCTAATTTTATGAAGCTTAATGATTGAGCTACTTTTATATAGAAGTTTCGTTTTCTTGAAAATATTTTTTATTATGCACTACACTTGGATGATTAGGTTTTAAGAATGCGGCTAAATCATTATAGTTTTTAGCACTTTCTTTATCTCCCAATTTATCGAAGCATACACATAGTTGTAAATAGGGAATAAAATCATAGTAGTCTTTTTCTATAAAAGCACCACTTGTTTCATCAATCTCTAATGTAGTAGCGTTCTGATACCAATATATTGCTTGCCTGTATTGTTGTTTTTGAAAAAAATGATTTCCAATAGCACAACATAATTCCCCTCTAGGGATATCAAACGATAAACTTTGTAAATAACTATTCAACTCCTCTTCGATGAATCCTAGTTTTTGATAACATAGCCCTCTTATTTTACATGCATCAATATTGTTTTCTATCCACCCTTGTTTTTCGTTTAGAAAGCGATTAAAGACATGAATAGCATCTTCATAGCGCTTGTGGTAATAAAGCTCTCTCCCATAATAATATTGCTCACGAGGTGATAATTGTGGCTGTTTTTCTAATATGCGTAAATTGCGATCACTATTTGATGGACGTAATTTACGATGTTGAATAGCAATTTCTTTATATTCAATGATCCCTCTTGGTGTAATCGCTTCATGCACAACACCTTCCCAAAAGAAACTACCATTATTTTTTATAATACGTTCTCGATAGTAGCTAAATATAGGATGGTCTTCTTCATCAAAAGCAATATCATATTTCAACATAAAAATATCAACTGTTGGATCACTAGTATCTTTTAATGTTTTTAAACGTGTTTGATCACTAGGAGTTAAAATATCATCAGCATCTACCCACATACAATATTGTTGTGTAGCCTTTGAGAAAGCAAAATTACGAGCTTTAGAAAAATCATCTACCCAAGGAAAGTCAAATACATGTGGAGTATAGCGTAAAGCGATATCTTTTGTTGTATCCGTTGAACCTGTATCGACGATAATGATTTCATCGACAACAGGTGTTATGGATTTTAAACATCTTTCAAGAACATCTTCTTCATTTTTTACAATCATACATAAACTTATCGTTATCAAGGTCTTCACTCCTTGCTTTATTCTATGTAAGAAAGTTTTTTGTGATATAAAAAAAGGCATTCTTTTATAATTGAAAGAGAATACCTAAAGCAGCACAAATTAAAATCAAATAAATAGGGTGGCATTTATATTTTCGATATCCAAAATATAAGATAATAAATAGTACAATTGGTAGCAAGTGAAATAAATCTAAAATATTTTTGGTTTGTGAGAAAAGATCAGTGTTAAAAAAAGTAATACTAAATATTTGAATAGCAGATACACTAATTAAAGCAGTGACTGCAGGGCGTAAACCATAAAAGATAGCTTGAATGATTTGGTTTTCTTTAAATTTCTTTAATACTTGTGCCACAATAATAATGATAATAATACTTGGAGCGATTAGACTTAAAGTTGCCAAAATACCTCCAAACATATCAGCTGCATGAAATCCTGAAAACGTAGCCATATTGATACCGATAGGACCAGGGGTTGATTCACTTACAGCGATCATATTCGTAAGCATTTCTGTAGAAAACCATCCATAGCGAACACCTAGTTCACTTAAAAAAGGAATTGTGGCAAGACCACCACCAACAGCAAATAAACCTATTTTAAAAAATTCAAAGCATAATTGAAAATAAATCATAAAGCAGAGCTCCTTTTCTTTTTTATGTAACTATATCCAAGCCCAACGACCGCCGATAAAATAACAAGGAAAATAGTTGGCAAAGCGGATAAAAAAGATAAAGATAAAATCGCAATAAAAAGAATAGTTCCAAATATATCTTTTACACTGCTTTTAAAAAGTTTTAAAACAGCTTGTAAAATCAAGATACAAACAGCGATACGAATACCGTTTAAAGCATGTTGTACCATCGCAATCTCAGAAAAGCTTGTTAAGATAGAAGCGATTGTTAAAATGATACAAATACTTGGAGTGATAACACCAAGAGTTGCGATAATAGCTCCTAAAATACCTCTTTGATAATAACCAATGAAAGTTGCTGTATTGACGGCAATAACACCTGGTGTACATTGTGCAACAGCAAAATAATCCATAATATCCTCTTCACTTGCCCATTGATGATGTTCTACAATTTCTTTTTGAATAAGAGGTAACATCGCATACCCACCACCAAAGGTAAAAGCTCCAATTTTACTAAATGTTATAAATAGTTGCCAATATGATGTCATAAACATTACTCCTTTTGATACGATATTTATTATACTAAAAACAAAATATTTATACAATATTATGAATAAATCGTAATGAATTTGTATAAAAATTGAATATTTTTAGAAAACATAATTGCGATTACAAAAAACTGGTTGTATAATAGATAATAGTAATGATATTGGAGGTGTAAAAAGTAAATGGCAAGAGAAGTATTAACTTTTTATACTCCGTATTCTAATTTTAAAAAATTCACATCAGCTTTAAAAGAGGTTTATGCTGTATATATTAAAGATATATCCTATACAGATAGTGTAATTAATATTCAATTAGAAAATGAAGAATGGATTTATATTTCCTATGCTACAAATGAATATAATACAACTTATTTGAGGCAAAAGCTGATAGAGTTATTTCAAATTGTAGATCAAAGATCCTGTGAAAATATACAGATGAAGGACAGCTTACTTCAACAAATTTTGTTATTTCAAGGTGTATATGAAATTACTTTCACATATGAGAGTATGCAGCGTAAAGATAAAATTGTATCTTTAATGGAAATTGCTGATAAATTAACAGCTCTTATCTTATGGGAAACACAAGATCTTTCTAATAGTTTTGGCGATATTCTTTTATCTTATGATGGGAAAAGTGAAATTACGCAATTTTATCCTATTGATGAGGCAGCTTTATGTATGCATCATTATGATTTAACCGATGAGCAATTATTGAGAATGCATCGTTCTATACAAGGATTACGTCATAAAGGGATTTATGCCCCATCGAATTTAGAAGTTCCTCATCAAGAGAAGTGGCATATATGCCAAGATAAAAGAGAGATTATAAAGCGTTGTTTAGCATGTATGATTACAGCAATGTATGCTGAAGCATTATTAAAACAAAAATGGACTACACAAAGGGCATATGAATATGTTAAACAGTTCATTCAGTTATATAATATACAAACTGTATTTAGTGTAAAAGAAATTGAATTTTTAAATAATGTGCAACCAAGTGAAGAAGAATGTGATTCTTTTTATCAAGGTTATGAGCATTGCAATGCCTTTTTATGGATCCTTGGGCTTATAGAGCATTTACCATTTCCAGATAAGTGTGTTGATTCTTCTTTGATACCTAAAATATTAATGTATGGAAGCATTGAGCAAATAGAACAGGATACGATAGTACGCCCAATAGAAGGATTGCTTGATGAGATGGATATTTTACAACGATATTATTGGTCAATTCAACATGCTTCTCATATTGGACTTCATATTCCTGCACATTTAAATAAAGAAGTTGTGCGATGTCGCTATCATGCATGGAAATGGATTGTAAATAAAAAAGTTGTATCTTGGGATGACGTTGATGAAAATATGATGGTTTTGGTACCTAATTAAAAATATAGAACTTGAAGGGCTCTGTAAAGATAAAACAGAGCTTTTATTATTTTATGTGAAATTATGTTTTTTGAATGGAAATTCTTAATCTATTGTATAATGAAATAGATGATATGGAGGTACTCTACTATGTGTGCGTATATACAGTTTAAGGATATCAAAAAATGTTATGAGATGGGCGAAGTAACAATTGAAGCCTTAAGGGAAGTTAGTTTTAGTATCGATAAAGGAGAATTTGTTGTTATTGCAGGAGCTAGTGGTGCTGGAAAAAGTACTGTTTTGAATTTATTAGGAGGAATGGATGTCCCTACAAGTGGGAGTATTACTGTTGATGGGAAAATAATTAGTGACTATTCACAAAAGGAATTAACATCTTATCGACGCTATGATATTGGTTTTGTATTTCAATTTTATAATTTAGTTGCTAATCTTACTGTAAAAGAAAATGTAGAGTTGGCAACGCAAATTAGCAAATCGAAGCTTTCTATTGAAGAAATTATTGAAGCTGTAGGGCTTAGTCATCGTATTCATAATTTTCCTTCTCAATTATCTGGAGGAGAGCAGCAACGTGTAGCCATTGCACGTGCGATTGCGAAAAATCCTAAATTGTTATTATGTGATGAACCTACAGGAGCTCTTGATTATGAGACAGGGAAAGCTGTTTTAAAACTATTACAAGATATATGTCGCACAAGAGGAGTTACTGTTATTGTGATTACTCATAATTTAGCTTTAACACAAATGGGAGACAAAGTGATTTATATGCGAAATGGGAAATTAGAACGTATTGTCGCAAATGAGAACCCAATTTCAGTAGAAAGGATTGAGTGGTAATATGAACTCCTCATTTTTTAAGCATGTTTTGCGTGAGATGAAAGCTACGTTCAGTAAGTTTGTTTCTATTTTTTCGATTGTAGCGATAGGAGTTGCTTTTTTTGCTGGTATTAAAGCGGCTGTTCCTATTATGGAGCAAAGTGCTGATGCATATTACGATACGTATAATTTGATGGATTTACGTCTATTATCAACTTATGGTTTTCATCAAGAAGATATAGAAGCCATTAGAGGTATTGAAGGCGTAGAGGGTGTATTTGCCACGCATTCGATAGATGTTACAACGATCTTCGATACCAAACAATATGTATTGAAAGTGCATGGACTAGAAACCGATTTAGAAAATGATCATGTAGATGCAATTAATCAAGTACATGTAGTAGAAGGAAGGTTACCTCAACAATCAGGAGAATGTGTCATTGAAGAAAGTAAAATGGAAGTCGTAAATTTAAAAATTGGGGATCGTATTACTTTGGATAGTGAACATGCTTCTGTACAAGGGATTTCTTTGAAAACACAAGAGTATACCATTGTAGGAACTGTACAAAGTCCATATTATTTATCATACGAGAAAGGAACAAGTTCTATAGGAAGTGGGAAAATTGATCGCTATATCATGATTCCACAATCCGATTTTATTTCTCCTTTTTATAGTGAAGTGTTTGTAACAATAAAAGATACGAAAGCATTGAACTCGTATAAAGAAGCATATTTTGAAACAGTGATCCCTGTAAAAGAGCGTTTAGAGATGTTAGGAGAGAAACAATCTTCTATACAGCAGGAAAAGTTACAAAAATTACTAGGAGGAAATAATTCTAAAGGGATATCTCAAGAGGGAAAATGGTATGTATTGGATCGAAAAGCTCATTATTCTTATATGGACTATGGAAATGCCGCCCAAAAAATAGATGCTATATCACGTGTTTTTCCTGTTTTCTTTTTCTTAGTAGCAGCTCTTGTCTGTTTAACTACAATGACACGTATGGTAGATGAACAGCGATCCTTTATTGGAACAATGAAAGCACTTGGATATTCACGTTTTATGATTGCGATGAAGTTTTTAGTTTATGTAATGGCTGCTAGCATTAGTGGAGGAATTGTAGGGGGCTTTTTAGGGATGTGGATTTTTCCTACAGTTATTTTTAATTCATGGGCTATTATTTATCAAATACCTGAGATTCAGTTACAATTTCAACCTTTATTAGCTTTTTCAACTATTTTGATTGCTGTATGTATTACAACATTTGCAACTCTTGCAGCATGTTATAAAGAATTATTATCAACACCTGCAATCTTAATGCGGGCAAAATCTCCTAAAGCAGGGAAAAAGATTTTTTTAGAGCATCTTCCATTTTTATGGAAACGATTATCTTTTTTACAAAAAGTGACGGCACGTAATGTTTTTCGTTATAAAAAACGTTTCTTAATGACGATTATTGGAATTGCTGGTTGTAGTGCGCTGTTATTATCTGGATTTGGGATACGTGATAGCATTTCACAAGTGGCTAATAAGCAGTATGGAGAAATTTTAAAATATGATATGTCTATGCAATATACAGCAGGTATATCGAAAGAAGCAAAGGAAAGCACTTTTTCAAAATTATTAGCGTATCCAGAAATTGAAAGTACGATGGAAATCATGCAAAAAAATGGAACACTTCTTACAGATAAAGAAAGTGTTGCGGTAAGTATCCATGTCCCTTCCTCTCTTTCTTCTTTTCCTGAATTTGTCCGCTTACAAAAACGAGGAAGTAAAGAATTGCTCGATATGCAACAACAAGGTGTTTTTCTTTCAGAGAAATTAGCACAAGATAATAATATTCATATAGGCGACACTATTCGTTTAAACAATGGAAGTGGAAAAGAACAAGAAGCTACTGTAGCAGGAATATTTGAATTTTATATTGGACACATGATTTATATGAGCCCTCAAACATATACTTCTTTATTTCAAGAGGATGTAGCTATGACACATTTATATGCGAAACTAACAAGTATAGAAGGTATAGACCAACAAGTATTAGGGGGACAAATTATGATGGAAAATACAATTTCATCACTATCTTTTTATACGGATGTAGCTAAAGGCTTTCAAGATATGATTTCTTCTTTAGATATAGTTGTCATTGTGTTAATTATTTCAGCGGGTTTACTTGCCTTTGTTGTTTTATATAATTTAACTAATGTTAATATATCGGAGAGAATACGAGAAATAGCAACTATCAAAGTTTTAGGTTTTTATGATCGTGAAGTATCGGCTTATGTGAGCCGTGAAAATATTATTTTAGCACTCATAGGAGCGATTGTAGGCTTGGGATTAGGGGTTATTTTACATCACTTTATTATTACGGTAGCAGAACTGGATACCGTTATGTTTGGAAGATCGATTGCACCTCTTTCTTATCTATTTTCAATTATTATTACGATGTTATTTGCTATTTTTGTTAATATAATCGTCTTTAAAAAATTAAAAAAGATTCCAATGGTAGAATCTTTAAAATCAGTAGAATAAGCATAGGCTTATTCTTTTTCATTTAGGGTTTCTATATAGTGATAAAGTGTATTTATACAAGAATGCACATGTTCTAACGGCTCTTTTGATAAAATATTGATATCTGCTGAGGAAAACCAATGAGGATATGAAAGGGAATAAGGTTTGAATTTTGCTTTCCATATATCATCGAGTTGTAAAGCATAAGCATAAGGAAGAACTTGATAATAATATTGAGGGTTTTGTTGTAGCTGCTGTTCAATCTGTGTATAGCGAATATGTAAAATACAGTTTTGCGTTTTCCATATGTCTTGTAAATAAAGATGTCCTATTCTAGTTCTATTTTTATAAAATAAAAGAAAGATAGCTATAAGTAAAAGAGCGGAAAAAGAAATTACTAAATATAAAATATTCACTTTAGAATCCAATAGTAATTTACTAATACGAAGGATAACGATAGAACTGATGATAGCGAGTGCATATTTTAGAAAGTCTATTTTAGCTAGTTGCTCTTTTTGTAAGTAAATACCCCATAAGATATAACAAACACAAATACTAAACATAGATAAAGATGCATAAAAGAGTGTTTGGTTCATTTGTTGGATAAAAGGGAATAGAGCACTAAAGACAATAAGAAAAACAGGTATACTGATACAAACCCCTTGCAAAGTTAAAAGGAAAAATGAAGTTTTACGATAAATTTTATGAGATATAGTATTTTCAATAGCTTTTTTAAATAGGGAATTTAGATTGTGCCAAAAGTGTTGATGTTCTTGTTGATTAGAAGAGGCAATACTTATTTTAGAATCTTGTTGAAAAAGTGTTGTAAATACGGTCTGTTCATAAGCAGGAGCATGTTTTGGTAAAGGAAGTTTTTTGATAATATATAATTTCTGTTCTTCTTCTACGATTTGAAGATATCCATATTGTGCCCATTGTAGTAATAAAGGAATTAGATGAGCTTGATCCATATTCCCATACTGAATATAAGAGCATAAAGCGATAGGAAGTTTTCGTGGAGGATAGAAAGAAAGCTCTAAAGAATTTTTCTCTTTTTTCTCTATATGATATTAGATAATAAAAATAATAATACTAATAAGTAGTAATACGATGCAAATACTAATTTGAAGAAAGAGGAAAGATGTTTTATCCACGGTTACCATATCTTGAGCAGAGACAGGAAGAAGGTGGATGAATAAATTCCCAATGACTATAAAGAAAATAAAACAACTCTTTTTCATGAAAACTCCTCCTATTACGTATAAAAAAGAACTATAGTATAGATGAATAAGCCTTCTATAAAATAGTTCGTGCTAATTATTTTGGAGCGGATGATGAGAATCGAACTCACGTAGTCAGCTTGGAAGGCTGAAGTTCTACCATTAAACTACATCCGCATTTACATTTATATTATATATGAAATTTTGAAAAATGCAAGGGCAAAAACACAAAAATTTAATTTTTGTAACTTGCATTTCAAAATTCCATCCCCTCATGGAATTTAATCATGCAACTCACCTTTATATAAAAGAAAAAGGAGAAGAGCTCCTTTTAATGAAGATATCTTTTTTGTGAATGCATAAATAATCGATA
>CAMWMY010000040.1 GCA_947175465.1 uncultured Erysipelotrichaceae bacterium
GATTCATAAACAAGATAAAGTGAGTAGAGTGGCGATTTTAAAATAATGAATATAAAAGATAATTTTTAAAGGATCATGGAAGGTTGCATAAGCAATTTCAATTGATCTTTTTTTATGAAAATAGTAATTTCTTATGGAATATTATTGCTAAATGTATACAAGAGTGGTATAGTATGTATACAGGGTGAGAAAAGCGCTTACAATAGATGAGAGATTGTAGCGTAAAAGGCCTAAAAAATTCTGGCAAAAATAAATGTACAGAGGAAAGGTAAGACGATGAGAGAAATTATTAAATTAAATGAAGGTTGGTTTTTTATACAAGAAGATCGAAAAGAATATGCTTCTTCATCTCATGATGGGTGGCAAGCAGTTACTTTACCGCACACATGGAATGCTGCTGATGCAGATCGTGATGATACGGATTATTTTCGAGGAGCTTGCTGGTATCAAAAAAGTATATCAGTGAAAGAAAATATGCGAGGAAAACGTGTATTTTTGGAAGTACTTGCAGCAAGCAATATTGCAGATGTTTATCTTAATGGAAAACATCTTGGTACTCATGAAGCTGGATTTTCTATTTTCCGCTACGATTTAACAGAGCATTTACAAGAAAATCAAGAAAATACACTTGCAATTCGTGTTGATAATTCAGATATAGAATATGTATATCCTAGAGCTGCCGATTTTACTTTTTTTGGTGGATTATATCGAGGAGTACAATTAGTTGTTGTAGAAGATGCACACTTTGATTTAATGGATTATGGTTCTTGTGGTATTTATGTGACACCGAAGGTAAAGCAAAATGAAGGAACGGTTCATATATGTGCTAAAGTAGTGAATGATGAAGGCTGTAGTGTTGAATATCGCATCAAAGATAAAGAAGGAAATATTTGTGCAACTCTTAGTGAAAAAGCTAATGTTTCTGTTTCTATGACACTTGAACAACCACATTTATGGAATGGAGTAGAAGATCCTTATTTATATACATTAGAGAGTTTATTGAAAAAACAAGATAAAACAATTGACTGCGTAGAAGTGCCTTTTGGATTTCGCACTATTGAAATGTACCCAGATAAAGGATTATTTTTAAATGGAAAACATGTTTATTTAAGAGGAGTTTCTCGTCATCAATGTCATGCAGGATGTGGATGGGCATTAGGTGAAAAAGAACAAGTAGAAGATATCGAAATTATGGAAGATATGGGAGTAAATTCTATTCGTTTGGCTCATTATCAACATAATCCATATTTCTATGATTTATGTGATCAAAAAGGGATGTTAATTTGGGCTGAAATACCTTTTATCACCAAGATGAGTCCTGATAAAAAAGGACATGAAAACTGTCGTTTACAATTAGAAGAATTGATTAAACAAAACTATAATCACCCATCAATTTTTTGTTGGGGTATCTCTAATGAGATTACCATTGGTGGAGAATATGAGGAGTTATATGAAAATTTAGTAGATTTAAACCGTTTTGCGAAAGAATTAGATGCAAGTAGATATACAACAACAGCAAGTGTGTCTATGCTTGGTATGGAAAGTAAATTTAATCGTATTACAGATATTCTTGCATACAACCATTATTTTGGATGGTATGGAAGTGATATGGCACATATGGAAAAATGGCTACAAGAATTTCATGAAAAGCAACCAGATATTTGTTTAGGTATCTCAGAATATGGTGCAGAAGGAATTTTACAATACCACAGTGATCAACCAAAACGTGGAGATTACACTGAAGAATATCATGCATTGTATCATCGTAAAACATTAGAAATATTTGAAAGAACACCATGGTTATGGGGAAGCTATGTATGGAATATGTTTGATTTCAGTAGTAAGATACGTGATGAGGGTGGTCGTAAGGGAATGAACAATAAAGGTCTTGTTACTTATGATCGTAAAATTAAGAAAGATGCTTTCTTCGTATATAAAGCACACTGGTCAAAAGATCCATTTGTGCATATAGCATCTCGAAGATATGTAAACCGCATCAATGATCAAGTTTGTATTGAAGTATTCTCAAATGCAGAAAAAATTACTTTATATGTAGATGACCAAGAAGTACAAACAGTACAAGGAAAATATCATTTTGTATTCCAAGATGTTGCTTTACGTGAAGGAAAAAATACTATAAAAGCTACAAGTGATCATGGCCAAGTAGATGAGATTGTACTATGCAAAGGAAATGAAGTTGACCCGTCTTACGAATTTGAAGGGGCAAAAGATAATGTGGCGAATTGGTTTGATGAAACACGTGCAAGTTTACAAATAAAAGAAGGGTATTATTCTATTGCGGATAAGATGAAAGATTTATTAGGAAACGAAGAAACAAAAGCGATTTTAAGTGCTAAAATACCCAAAATTGTGAATCACCCAATGCTGAATATGATTGGTGAAAGTCCATTAGAAATGTTACTTGGAATGCTTAACTTTGGATTGAAACCAGAAGATGTGATTGAAACAAATGAAGCATTATCAAAAATTAAAAAATAAGAAGGAAGGTGACAATTTATGAAAATGACATTTCGTTGGTATGGTCCAGAAGACCCAGTAACTTTAGATAAAATTCGACAAATTCCGAATATGAGTGGAGTTGTAACAGCGGTATATTCGGTTCCAGTAGGAGAAGTTTGGCCGATGGAAGAGATCGAAAAATTAAAAAAAGACGCGAATGCAAAAGGCTTAGAAATGGAAGTTATTGAAAGTGTTCCAGTTCATGAAGATATTAAGCTTCGCCGTGGAGATTATAAGCGCTATATCGAGAATTATAAAGAAAATATTCGCCGTCTGGCAAAACATGGTGTAAAGTGTATCTGTTATAATTTTATGCCTGTATTTGATTGGACAAGAAGTCAACTTGATAAAGAGCTGGAAGATGGAAGTCGTACCCTTATTTATGATAAAGAACAAGTAGCGGCTTTAGATCCACGTAAATTAGCACTGCCAGGTTGGGATTCTTCTTATTCTCCAGAAGAGATTAAAGAGCTTATTGATGCTTATCAAGCTCAAGGAGATGAAGGGTTATGGGAAAGTTTAAACTACTTTATCCAAGAGATTATACCGGTTGCTATTGAGTGTGATGTAAATATGGCGATTCATCCAGATGATCCATGTTGGCCAATCTTTGGACTTCCTAGAATTATTACAAATGAAAAAAACTTGGATCGCTTCTTATCTCTTTATGATGATCCTCATCATGGTCTTACTTTATGTGCTGGTAGTTTAGGATGTGGTGTTTTCAATAACTATACTGCTATGGTACGTAAATATGGTAAGATGGGACGCATTCATTTTGCTCATTTACGTAATATTAAATTGTTAAGTGATGAATCTTTTGAGGAGTCGGCTCATTATTCAGGATGTGGATCTCTGGATATGGTAGAAATTATGAAAGCTTATCATGATGTTGGCTTTAAAGGCTATATGCGACCAGATCATGGACGCATGATTTGGGGAGAAACAGGAAAACCTGGTTATGGTCTTTATGATCGAGCATTAGGGGCTATGTATTTAACTGGTATTTGGGAAACATTAGATAAAATGGAGGAAAAATAAAATGAAATTACCTTTTGAAATTGACTTAAAAGACAAAGTAGTTGTTGTGACTGGAGCAGGTGGAGTTTTATGTGGGATGTTTGCAAAAGCTGTAGCACAATGTGGTGCGAAAGTTGCATTGCTTGATTTAAACAAAGAAGCTGCACAAGCTAATGCAGATGAGATTGAAAAAAATGGTGGGATTGCGAAAGGTTATGGATGTAATGTATTAGACAAAAGTAGCATTGAAGCAGCTCATGCAGAAATTATAAAAGATTTAGGAGCTTGTGATATTTTAATTAATGGTGCTGGAGGAAATCATCCAAAAGCAACAACGGATAATGAATATTTTGTAAAAGAAGATCTAGATAAAGTAAAAACATTTTTTGACTTAGATCAACAAGGAGTTGAGTTTGTATTTAACTTAAACTACATGGGTACGTTATTACCAACGCAAGTATTTGCAATGGATATGATGAATAAAAAAGGAGCAACGATCATTAATATTTCAAGTATGAATGCCTTTACTCCATTGACGAAAATTCCAGCATATTCAGGAGCCAAAGCAGCCGTTTCTAATTTTACCCAATGGCTTGCAGTGCACTTTTCTAAAGTGGGTATTCGCTGTAATGCGATGGCACCAGGATTCTTTATTTCTAAACAAAATGAAAAATTATTATTTAATGAAGATGGTACACCAACAGCAAGAACAAATAAGATTTTAAATGGAACACCAATGAATCGTTTTGGAAAAGAAGAAGAGTTATTAGGTACACTACTATATTTAGCAAGTGAAGAAGCAAGTGGTTTTGTGAACGGTGCTGTAATAGCGATAGATGGTGGATTCTCAGCATATAGTGGAGTGTAAGCATATGGATATTTACAAGCAATTTGCAAGTTATGGGATTGTACCCGTTATTAAAATTGATTGTATAGATGATGCTAAGCCTTTAGCAAAAGCTTTATGTGATGGGGGATTACCTGTAGCTGAAGTTACCTTTCGAACTGCATGTGCCAAAGAGGCCATGCAGCTCATGTATCAAGAGTATCCACATATGTTAATTGGAGCTGGTACTGTATTAACAACTCAACAAGTAGATGAGGCAATGGAAGCTGGAGCTAAATTTATTGTGTCTCCAGGTTTAAATCCTGAGGTTGTTCAATATTGTAAACAAAAAAAGATTTGCATTATTCCTGGTTGTGCAACACCAAGTGATATGGAAAAAGCAATTTCATTAGGTTTAGATGTAGTTAAATTTTTTCCAGCTGAAGCCAATGGTGGAATTAAGGCTATTAAAGCAATGGCTGCTCCTTATACACAACTTCGCTTTATGCCAACAGGTGGTATTCATGAAGAAAATTTAAATGATTATTTAAATTTTGATAAGATTCTTGCTTGTGGGGGATCTTGGATGGTGAAAAGTGAATATTTGAAGTGTAAAGAATTTTCAAAGATTCAACAGCTAACGAAAGAAGCTATTCAAAAAATGCTTGATTTGAAACTAGCACATATTGGAATGAATAGTGAAGATGAACAAATGTGTGAGCATTACAGTAAGCAACTTGAATTATTTACATTATCAGATAAGACTTCTTGTGAGAAAGCTAATTTTGTGAATCATATAGAAATTATGAAAGGATTAGGAAAGGGACAAAAAGGACATATCGGCTTTTCTACTCTTCATATTGAGCGAGCGATCTTTTATTTAGAAAAAAGAGGTTTTACTTTTCAGATGGAAACAGCACAGTATGATGAAAAAGGAAAATTAAAATTAGTATATGCAAATGAAGAAGTGAATGGTTTTGCTCTTCACTTAGTACAAAGATAAGGAGATATTATGAAAGTTATAACATTTGGAGAAATTATGCTACGCTTAGCTCCTCATGGCTATTATCGATTTACACAAGCCCAAAGCTTTGAAGCTACTTATGGAGGGGGAGAAGCCAATGTTGCTGTTTCTTTAGCTAATTATGGAATTGATGTAGCTTTTGTAACCAAATTACCAAGTCATAAAATTGGAGAATGTGCGATTCAAGATTTACGTAAATATGGAGTTGATACTTCTCTTATTATAAGAGGGGGAGAACGCATTGGTATTTACTTCTTAGAAAAAGGGGCTTCCCAAAGAGCTAGTCAAGTAATTTACGATCGTGCACATTCTGCTATAGCAGAAGCAACAACTGCAGATTTTGATTGGGATCATATTTTTAAAGATGTAGACTGGTTTCATTTTACCGGGATTACACCAGCTTTAGGTAGCAATGTTGCAGACATTTGTTTAGAAGCTTGTAAAAAGGCAAAAGAAAAAGGAATTACAATTAGCTGTGACTTAAATTTCCGTAAAAAATTATGGACATCAAAAGAAGCAGAACATACGATGAGTCAATTAATGGAGTATATTGATATATGCATTGCTAACGAAGAGGATGCTGAAAAAGTATTTGGAATAGTAGCACAAGATACAGATATAACAGCAGGAAGTTTAAATCACAATGGCTATATTCAGGTAGCCAAACAAATAGTAGAACGTTTTGGATGCAAAGCTGTAGCAATTACCTTACGTGAAAGTATTTCTGCTACACAAAATGATTGGTCAGCTATGCTTTATACAGATAATCAAGCATATTTTTCAAAAAAATATGCGATGCATATTGTCGATCGTGTAGGAGGAGGAGATTCTTTTGGGGGAGGACTTATTTATGCGATGTTACAAAAGTACTCACCACAAGATAGTATTGAATTTGCAGTAGCGGCAAGTTGCCTAAAACATTCTATTGAAGGGGACTATAATCGTGTAAGTGTGGAAGAAGTAGAAACACTTGCTCATGGAGATGGTTCTGGAAGGGTGCAAAGATAATTATGAAAGCATTTATGGATCAAAATTTTTTACTTGAAAATGAAACTGCGCAAAAGCTTTATCATCTGTATGCAAAAGAGATGCCTATTTTTGATTATCATAATCATTTATCTGCACAAGAAATTTTTGAAAATAAGCAATTTCGTGGGATTACCGAAGCTTGGCTAGGCTTTGATCATTATAAATGGCGAGCGATGCGAAGCAATGGTGTGGAAGAAAAATATATTACAGGAAATGCTAGTGATTATGAAAAGTTTGAAAAATGGGCATTGACAGTTCCTGCTTTAATAGGAAATCCATTGTATCACTGGACGCATTTAGAATTGCAACGTTATTTTGATATTCATGAACCACTTCAAAAGAAAAATGCCAAAGATGTATATGATACATGCAATCGTTTGTTGCAAACAGAAGCTTTTCAAGTACGAAGTTTATTAAAAAGATTAAAAGTACATACTTTATGTACAACGGATGATCCTTGTGATGATTTACATTATCATAAGGCATTAAAAGATGAAAATTTTGAAGTTAAAGTGTTACCTACCTTTCGTGCAGATCGAGCTATTCATATTGAAAAAGAGAGCTTTCTTCCTTTTGTAGAAGAACTTGAAAAACTCATAAATACGCCTATTCAAACATATAAACAATTTGAAGAAGCTCTCCTTGATCGTGTTCTTTATTTTCATCATGTAGGTACACGCTTTGCAGATCATGGTTTAGATGAAATCTTATTTTTGCCTTGTACAGAAGAAGAGGCCGATGTTATTTTCCAAAAAGCATTACATCATGAAGAACTTACAAGAGATGAAATTCGTAAATTTCAAGGTAAGATTCAAGTAGCTTTAGGGAAGTGTTATCATTCTTTACAGTGGGCAATGCAACTTCATATTGGCCCAATGAGAAATAATGCAACACGTCGTTATCAAAGCATTGGAGCCGATGCAGGTTTTGATTCGATGATGGATGGCTTTGTTGCCCAAGATTTATCTCGTTTTTTAGATGCTTTGGATAAAGAGGAAACATTACCAAAAACTATTATATATTGTTTAAACCCTAAAGATAATGAAGTGATCTCTACAATGTTAGGAAACTTTCAAGATGGGATTATTCCAGGTAAAATTCAATTTGGAACAGCATGGTGGTTTAATGATCACAAGATAGGAATGCAACGACAAATGGAAGTATTAGCAGCTACAGGTGTATTATCACGTTTTGTAGGTATGGTTACCGATTCAAGAAGTTTCTTGTCTTTTTCAAGACATGAATACTTTAGAAGAATTTTATGTAATTATTTAGGGACTTTAATAGAAAATGGAGAATATCCAAATGATATAGAGGCAGTAGGGAAAATTGTACAAGATATTTGTTTTGGCAATATTGTTTCTTACACCGAAGCAGGATACAATACCAAGTAAACATCGAAAGTAGTAAAAGAAGATGATATCTTTCTTTAACTACTTTTTTTATGATGAAGATTACATTATTTACTTCCTTCTTTCTCTTATCGAATATTGTAAGAAAATGAAAATGTATACGTATGTATATATCCTTTTTCATTGGTAAGACTATGAGTGATAGGAGGAATCAAATATGAAAAAATATCAATCAATCCTTATAGGAGCATGCTTTATGCTTATGACTGCTTGTGGAACAAATAGTGGAAGTGAAACAGCGAATGTTCCTAAGAATACGAATGCATCATCCTCTTCTATTCAAGGATCAGGAAATGTTGCGAGTACAACAATTGAAGATATGATGAGTTACTTTAAAGAAATGGGCCTTTCTTTTCCTAAGATAGCCAACATTGATAAAATTGATTTTGCGGCATATGAAGGAAAAGTTCTTGAAAATAATGGTCAAAAAGCGTATTTATATCGTTTGAATAGCCAAGATTCAGCAATGAGAAAATTAATACAACAAGTGCGTGAAAAAGGAATTGCAAATGTGAAAATTGATAATGAGCAAAAGCAATATAGTGCTATGATCAATGGAGATTATTTATTGCTTTATGATCAAGGAGCGAATATGAGCAATATAACAAGTGTTTTTCCTAACTTCCAAGAAGCTAATGTAAAAAAAGATACACAAGAGGTTAATGCTGATACATCATCTTCCAATACTCCAACCCCAAATACAGAAGAAGAACCTAAAGAATAACTTTTCTTTCATATAAAATATTTATAAAAAAAGCAGGAATACGATAGATATGCTCTAGAAAGAGTTGCTATGTGATTGCTGCTTTTTATATTTATGAAATAAAAGTTGTCTTTTATATATTTATATTGTAACATAAATAGTGTAATAATATGAGATATACTGTCTTCATCAAA
>CAMWMY010000041.1 GCA_947175465.1 uncultured Erysipelotrichaceae bacterium
GTTTTGGGACAAAATCAATTTCGTTACATTAAGACATTATCATTTTCGATTCATAAAATAAAGATAGAAATATGAAAAAGTCATTGTAAAAGCCAATGTTCTCTTATATAATAAAATAGTAAAAGCTTAGATAGGAAGAGTACATCATGTAGAATGCTTAGAGAACAGGTGGTTGGTGCAAACCTTGTGGGTATACATGATGGAAGATGGACCTGGAGCTGTTTTTCTGAAATAGGTAGGAAGAAACGTTGTCGGCGTTAACGATAGGAAGATGTACATTGTACATGAAAAAAGGTGGTACCACGAAACTCTCGTCCTTTGATGAGAGTTTTTTTATCTTATGAGGAGGAATTGTATGAAAAAAGAGAAATATTATATTACAACCGCGATTGCTTATACATCGGGGAAACCACATATAGGGAATACATATGAAATTATTTTAGCGGATGCTTTAGCACGATTTAAAAGATTACAAGGATATGATGTTTTCTTTCAAACAGGGACGGATGAGCATGGTCAAAAAATAGAAGAAAAAGCTAAAGAAGCAGGTGTAACACCAAAAGTGTTTGTTGATAAGGTAGCTGCGGATATTCGTAAAAACTTTGATATGATGAATACATCTTATGATTATTTTATACGAACAACGGATAAGCAACATGAAGAACAAGTACAAAAAATATTTAAGAAACTATATGAACAAGGGGATATTTATAAGGGAACTTATGAAGGTTTATATTGTACACCTTGTGAGTCTTTTTGGACAGAATCACAGCTTGTTGATGGATGTTGTCCTGATTGTCATAGACCCGTACAAAAAGCGACAGAAGAAGCCTATTTCTTCAATTTACAAAAATATGCAGATCGCTTAATTGAGCATATTGAAAAACATCCAGAATTTATACAACCGGAATCACGTAAAAATGAGATGATTCATAACTTTTTAAAGCCTGGTCTTCAAGATTTATGTGTATCTCGTACTTCTTTCCGTTGGGGAATTCCTGTTGATTTTGATCCTAACCATGTAGTGTATGTATGGATAGATGCTTTAAGCAACTATATCACTTCTCTTGGTTTTGATGCTGATGGGAATCATGATGAAAATTATAAGAAGTGGTGGCCAGCAGATGTGCATATTATAGGGAAAGATATTTTACGCTTTCATACTATCTATTGGCCAATCATGTTAATGGCATTAAATGAAGAATTGCCAAAACAAGTCTTTGGTCATCCATGGTTATTAGTTGGAGATGGCAAAATGTCAAAATCGAAAGGAAATACGATTTATGCAGAAGAGCTTGTAGAAGCTTTTGGTGTCGATGCGGTTCGTTATTTTGTCCTTCATGAAATGCCATTTGCTCAAGATGGAACGATCACTTGGGAATTGATGATGGAAAGAACCAACTCTGATTTAGCTAATGTCTTAGGAAATCTTGTAAATCGTACGCTTTCAATGACGAATAAATATTTTCAAGGGGTTGTCACAAATCCAAATGTGAAAGAAAGTATCGATGATGAGTTGATTACGATGGCAATGCAGACACCTACTGAAGTCGCAAGAAAAATGGATCAATTACGAGTAGGAGATGCCATTGATGAAATTTTCATGTTGTTAAGAAGATCGAATAAATATATTGATGAAACAACACCATGGATCTTAGGAAAAGATGAAACGAAAAAAGACAGACTTGCGACAGTACTTTATAACTTATTAGAAACTATTCGTATTGCAGCTGTGTTATTATCTTCTTTTATGCCTGAAACATCAGAAACTATATTGGATGAATTACAAACGCAGCAAAGAGATTACCAAAGTCTTACTTCCTTTGGTCAATTAGAAACAGGACATACAATTACGCAAAAGCCTAAAATTTTATTTGCTCGTATTGATGCGAAGGAATTCATGGAAGCACTTGCGCAAAAGAAAGAAGCGGCAGCTGTAAAAGAAGAAGCAGAAACAACCGTAGAGGCAATTGAGTTTGAAGACTTTACTAAAGTCGATATGAAAATAGGAGAGATTATCGCTTGTGAAAGACATCCTAAGGCGGATCGTTTATTAATTGAACAAGTAGATTTAGGTAGTGAAGTAAGACAAATTGTTAGTGGGATTGCGGATCATTATGAACCAGAACAATTAATAGGAAAACAAGTCGTTGTAGTCACAAACTTAAAACCTCGAAAAATTCGTGGAGTAGAGTCCCAAGGAATGTTATTAGCTGCAGGTGATGATGAGCATTTACAATTGCTTAGTGTGGCTGAAAAAGTGAAAAAAGGAACAAAGGTAGGTTAAAGATTTAAAAGTTAAAAAAATAAAATTTTTAATTTTTAAAAGTAATATAAATAAGTAGACAAATATAGTTGTTTATGTTTAACTAATAAAGAGTATAAAAAATAAGAGGAGAGGAGAAAAAGATGAAAAAATTACTTTCTGTATTGCTTGCATTTATGATGGTTCTTCCTCAAAACGTTCATGCAACTACAAAATTAGACGATACAGAGAATGAAAACACAAATTCATCTGATCAGCCAACAACTGATTATGATCGTACAAGTGGAAATTTATATGTAAATATAGATATGTCACGTTTGTGGTTATCATCTCAAACAGCATCGACTAATATACAGGCAGTTTTATCTTATCAAGGAGAAGATAAAATTATTGATGTAGTTTCTGGAAATAAAGGGAATTTTACATTATCCGGAAATCAAGTTACGTATAGTGTAGTAGGAAATCAAGGTGCAAATGGAGAAATTTTAGGATTTGAAATTCAAGTTTTAGGATTACCACAAGGAAATGATTATACCCTTGCAATGCAAGGAAAAGGTTTTGTTAGTGTATCAAAAAGCTTTCATTTACAAGATTATTCTATTCATTTAGGAATGGATAATGAAAGTGTATTTATGCTTGGAGATGTAAATGAAGATGGTGCAGTAAATGATCAAGACTACGATTTATTATTAGCAAATATTGGTAGTCAAGATGTTTTATATGACTTAAACCGTGATGGTATTGTCGATATTGTCGATTTAAGTTACCTTCACCAAACATTAGGAAACCGTAAACAAGATATTGTACAATCAAACGGTTCTCCAATTATTCAACCTTCTAGTTTGGTGACAAGTGTTCAAGACAGCGACAGTATGGAAGTAGTAAAAGGAAATTTACAAGATCTATTTGTTGAAGGTGAAGATAAAACAGTGGAAGTTGCATTGAAAGATGAAACAGCTGTGATTAGTGAAGAAACACCAATTAGTGTAGATGTAGAATTACCAAAAGCAAAACAAATGAGTAAAATTGAGATTGTTTCTGTACCAGGAGCAAATCAAATTTCAAAAGGAGTTTTAAGTGTTGTTGATGAAAATGGAACTGTTGAAGAGTTTCCTATGAATATGCCTGTTACACGTAGTAATGATAGCAGTGTTGTTATTGACTTAGGAAAACAAGTAGCCGTGAAAAAAGTAACGATTACAATAACAGGTACTAAAAACAATACAAACCTTGCGGAAATTGCGAAAGTGGAATTTATTAATGATGTATATCAAGAAATTCCAAAACCAGAAAGTAGTTATCCAAAAAATGTAACTGCACAAGCTGGAGATGAGCAAATTACGGTAAGTTGGAATCAAGTAGCCAATGTAACAGGATATGAAGTATCTTATAGCTATGTTGATCCAAAAACAAACCTTAATGAAACTAAAACAGTAAAAACTGATCAAAATACAGTTGTATTAGATGGTTTAACAAATTTCGTATCTTATGAAATTCGTGTACAATCAACAGCAGATGGATGGGAAAGTGGATATGGAGAAAGTGTAACAGCGATGCCTATTCCAGCTACGAAACCAGATGCACCAGATTATGTAGAAGCTACTGGAGGATATCGCTCTATTAGCGTATCATGGAAGAAAATGGATAATACAACACACTATTCTCTTTACTATAAAAAAGAAAGTGATGCAAGTTACCAAGCAGTTCATGATATTACAACAAACACACACACATTGATGGATTTAGAAGATGACACAACATATTCAATGTATGTTACAGGACATAATGCAGTAGGAGAAAGTCCTCAATCTTTAACAGTAAGTGCAACGACATCAGCGCTTGTACCTACAATTACACCAAAGTATAATTTAATTAATACGATGGATGAAGAAACAGGACTTGCAAACCACATTGTAGAAGTAACTTATCCAGCAGGAGAAGTTGTAAGTGAAAATTCATCAGCGGTTGTTGATGATGATGAGTCTACTTACTGGGCTTTAGATTCTTGGGATGCTGGTGGATACAATAACTTTACAAGAGGTCCAATTGCGGAATTTGACCAAGCATATCAAATGAGTGAATTTGTTATTGTACCTGCTTACAATAAAGTAGGAGATATTTTCTATGCGAAACTTCAATATTGGGATGCTGAAGGAAACAAACATGCTATATCAAGTGGAGTTAGTGTACGTAAATTAACAGATGTACAAGGAAAAGTTTACTACCGTATTATCTTAGACCAAGCGATTACAGCGAAAAAAGTGCAAATAAATACAGCGAATTATACAGCTAGTGGAAACATGAATATTAGTGAAATAAAATACTACTACCATGATTCTATTAAAGAAGATATTGCAAATTTATTTGTGGATGATTTAAGAATTCAGCTTACTGATAATGTAACGATGGATACAATTGATGCCTTAGATGCACGTTTAGAAGCTGGAGATAACGTAAGTGGGGAAAAACACCCAGATTACACAAGTTTAAAACAAGAAATCCAATATGCAAGAGATATCTTGAATGATGCGAAATTAACAGATGATATTACTACAGTTGATCAAAATGTATCAACAGCAAATGATGGTCATTTACAATTTGCAGCAGATTTATCAGATGCACAGCCTCTTGGAATTGCAGTAAAAGCAGGAGATGAACTTAGTGTTTATGTCGGAATGGAGCCTGGTGCAAAAGGTGGATTAGAACTTGTCTTTACACAATACTATGCGGAAGCAAGTAAATGGCAAAAAACAGTAAAATTAAATAAAGGGAAAAACATTGTTACAGTTCCTCAAATTGTGTCTACAGAAGGAGAAAAAGGTGGATCTGTTTACATCCGCTATACAAGTGCAAGACAAAATTATGCTGAAGGAGCTGAAAAAGCAATCCGTGTTCGTGTAGGTGGAGGAACAAAAATTCCTTATTTAGATGTAACGAATACAGATGAAGCAACAGCAAAACAAAGAATTTCAACGTATTTAGATGAATTAAAAACATATACAGAAGTAACATTACCTGAACTTTACGCAAGTGAAGGATGGGAATTCAATAGCCGTACAAGTGTATACAATGTTACTGAAATTATGACAAACAAAATGTTACTTTCTTTCCCAGCAGATAAAACATATGAAACAATCGTTTCTGGTTTATCTACAAAAGAAGAACAAATTGAACGTGTATATCAAAATACACTTGCAATGGAACAAATGGCGCATTTAGCATATGCTCAAAAAGGATTAACTGATGGTGCAGAAGCTGAAGCAGTTCACAGAATGCCAGATACACGCTTAAATATTCGTTATCACAAAATGTTTGCTGGTGCATTTATGTATGCAGGTGGAAGACATATTGGTATTGAATTTGATTCTGTTCCAGGTGTGTTAGTAGGAAGACCTTATACATTAGGAAGCAATGGAAAAATGGAAGGTGGATCTTTATATGGTTGGGGTATTGCCCATGAAATCGGCCATGTGATCGATCAAAAGAATTTAGTACATGCAGAAGTAACAAACAACATTACATCGTTATTTGCAGGAACGATTGATGATGCGACAATATCAAGAATTGGTACGCCAGAGCGTATGCAAAAGATTTACAAAAAAGTAACATCAGGTGCTACAGGACCATCGATTGATGTCTTTACACAATTAGGAATGTACTGGCAATTGCACTTAGCTTACGATGATGAGTATAATGCAGTTGATAATACAAATACATTCTATGCGAAATTGCATAAGCTTTACCGTGAAAGCAGTGAAACAGCAAGCTCAAGAGATGAAATGGATAACTTATTCATTAGAAGAGCAAGTGATGTTGTACAAAAAGACCTTAGTGAATATTTCATGAGTTGGGGTATGGTACCAAATGCAGAAACATTACGTTATTTAGCAGAAAAAGGATACCCTAAAGAAACAAGAAAAATTCAATATATCAGTGAAGAAGCTCGTTGGAAACGTATCGAAAATATGGCACCAATGGCAAGTGATACAAGTGTGGAAGCTACTCTTTCCCATCAAGTAGAAAATGGAAAAGATTCACGTATGGTGGACTTAACATTAAATGTTTCTAAAGATGCAGATAAAATCTTAGGATACGAAATTATCCGTAATGGAGAAGTTGTAGGATTCACAACAGAAAACACTTATAAAGATGTAATTGGTACAGCGAATAACCGTGTATTCACATATGAAGTTGTAGCTTATGACTATCTATTAAATAAAACAGCGGTAACAAAACTTGACCCAATTAAAATTAGTCATGATGGAAGTATGGCAAAAACAAATTGGAACATCACAAGTAATGTAGATGCTGATCAATTAGTAGAAGGAGAAGAAGCAGCTCCAACAGGAATTCTTTCCGCAATTGATGACAACTATGACAATGTCTACGAAGGAGAAGTTGCGAAAGGAAATGTAGAGCTTACAATCGACTTAAGTGGAAGACAACAAGTAGCTGGATTCAAATATACAGCTGCAAAAGATGGAAGTTCATTACATGCAAATAATGCACAAGAATATAGTGTATCTGTAAGTAATGACAACAGCAACTGGACAGAAGTTGCGACAGGAAGCTTTGATGTAAGCTTTGATCAACCAACAGAACTTGTTTATTTTGGAGATAAAGAAAGTAAACAATTAAAAATTTATGATGCGCAATATGTGAAGTTGACATTCAAACAACAACGTGTAGCTTTAGCAGAAATAGATGTTATCGCTCCTCCAGGAGATAACATTGACTTTATTGAAAATGGAATCGGTATTTTAGAAACTGATTATGTTTATGACAAAATAAATGGAGAAAAAATCCCAGCAGGATCTTTAGTATTCAATGGTAAATATAGAGGAAACCCTGCATTTAACGCAATTCTTCTATTTGATGAAGATGGAAACATCGTTACTGGTGGTGTTGATGAAGAAGGAAACCAAGTAATTAATGGAATTTTATTAGCAACATTACCTGAAAATGAGCAATTAGGAGATATTGCAGATGGAAATTGGATTTACTGGATTGAACCTGGAAACTTTAAAGCAGAAGACTTTGAAGGAAAAACAGTAACTGCAAATCTATATCGTGTAGATAATGCAGAAACAAATGCAGGACAAAGATTAGTAAGTGATACATTACCACAACGTATTGGATCTCCATTACCAACGATTCGTCTTGAGGAAAATTAGAAAGGAGAAGAACATGCGAAAATTAATAATGAAAAGCTTTATGGCAGTTGCACTTTTCTTGAGTATGTTCCTACCTGTACAAGCGAATGATCAAGCACAGTTGACGATTGCCCAAACACAAGAGGAAAATAAAATTGCTCTTTCTCTTTCAGGTGTAAGCAATACCAATGCTTTATCGTTAAACTTAGCTATTGAAGGGGATGTTCGTTTAATGAACATCCAACCTTCTGATTATTTACTTGCAAAAGGTGCAAGATTGAATTACACATACAATGAAGAAAAAAATAGCGTAGATATTTATATAACAAGTAAAGAAAATTTAGTTGAAAATGGAAAAATCGAGATTGGATCTATGTACATTGCAAGTACGAATGAATTTGCAAAAAAATATACAATCACGACAAATACGGCAAAAGATGAGTTAAAAACAGTGTCAAATAATCGCGCTGAAACATTGAAAAACGGTGTGAGTTTAACAGTTGAAACTGGTAATTTTCAAACAAGTGGATCTATAGATGAATCAACACCAGATGTTCCACAAGAAAGTACACTTGTAGATGCGAATACAGGAATTCGTGTAACTGGAGAGTTTGAAGCAGGAACAACACTATCTGTAGCTGAAATTGAAGATAAAGATGAATTAACATCAATTAAAGATATGTTAAGTAAAGTATCTAATAAATTTAAAGCTTATGACATTCGTTTATCATTGAATGGACAAGAAGTACAGCCAAAAGGGAATGTAAGTGTGTATGTACCTATTCCAGCTGATTATGATGCACAAAAGATTGGTGTTTATTACAAAGGAACAAGCAATCATACAGAGATGAAAGTTAAAGTAGAAAATGGTTATGCTATTTTTGAAACAACGCATTTCTCAACTTATGTTTTAGCAGAGAAAAATATTGATGAAAATGAAGAAATTCTTCCACCAAGCATGGATGATAGCGAAGGGGAAGGAGATGCTGTTGTAGGAGGAGATAACCAAACTTCTACTGGAGCAACAACAGGTGATTCAACAAATACTACATTGTTGATCGGAATTCTTGTCGTTGCTGGTGCAGCTTTAGGATTTATTGTTTATAAAAATAAAAAAGATAAAGAAAAAAATAAGTAAGTATATGAAAAAGAGGTAGCAAACCAATAGATGGATTTTAAAAATGAAAGATATCTATTGAGGTTGCACCTCTTTTTATATAACTTTTGGTTCTACAATATTTGGTGTTGGTGATAATGTCAGCACCTTTTCTTTTTTTGTAA
>CAMWMY010000042.1 GCA_947175465.1 uncultured Erysipelotrichaceae bacterium
CTCTTATATGACATTGCATCTTTATGAGCGATAGTTGGAGGTATTTATGAAAAAACAAAATATTTATAATAGAGTTACTTTAGCTATTCTTTTAGCTGTCGAAATTATTTTATTTTTATCCCCTTTTGGTTATATACGTATAGGTATATTTAATATTACAACCTTGCATCTTCCTGTTTTAATAGCTGCACTAGTTTTAGGATGGAAAGCTGGTATGATCGCAGGACTTTTCTTTGGATGTATTAGCATATGGAATGCTACTTTTTTCCCAAATGTAACTTCCTTTGTCTTTTCTCCTTTTATAGAAGTAGGTGGCGTGCATGGAAATTTTACTAGTCTTATTATTGCACTTGTTCCTAGAATGCTTTTAGGAATAAGCTGTGCTTTCTTCTTTCAAACATTTAGCAAACACTTTCGCCAAACAAAATGGAATCTTCTTTTAGCAAGTGCTTTTGCTACACTCATCCATACAATTCTCGTCTTTTTCTTTATTTATATCTTTTTCGCTAATGCTTATGCAAATGCTACCCAAATTCCTTCGCATGCATTAATAGCTTCCTTTCTTGGAATTTTCCTTACGAATGGTATAGCGGAAATTATTGTTGCCTGCATCATCAGTATGTATATTTATCCACTTCTTCAACATGTAAAAAAACGCATACTTTAAACATATGCGTTTTTTTATGTTATCTTGTTAAGCTATTTCTTGTATTAATAATAGCGTCCCAAGTATTTTTTCCAATGTTACCATCAATTGCTAAGTTATATAAATATTGAAATTGTTGTACAGCTGTTGTTGTTCGAGTACCATAATTTCCATCAACTGGCACAGGGCGAAGGCATGTGTTTCGCTCTGCAATTTCATTTATATATTCTTGCATTTTAAAAACATCTAAGCCTGTATTTCCTTGTGTTAAATAAAAAGAACTAGAGCTTACAGGAATATTCGTTACAATACCTAAGGAGCGTAATTCATTTACAATCGAATTCCATGTTTCATACCCAATAACACCATCTTGAGCTAAATTAGCATAGCGTTGCCACTCTCTTACAGCAGCCTGTGTTAAAACACCATATCGACCATCTTGTAAATTTCGTGTTTTAATATACCCTCTTTCTTGAAACATATTTAAATATGCTTGCATTTTATTAACGGCAATTCCTATATCTCCCATTTGAAGAACAAATCGTGTATACATGAAAATCCTCCTTTCAGTTTACTATATGTTTGTTTCTTCACCTATCATAGGCATTCTTCCTATTCTTGATACAATTCTTATATTTATCATGCAAAAGGTAATCTATTTTTTAAATATTATTATAAAAAAATGCAAATACCGTTTACGTATTTACATTTCTATTAGCTATTCTTCACTTAAAAAGGTTAAAACTTCTTCATGGAAAGCACTTGCTCTTTGCTTAGATACAAAATGATTAGCTCCTTTTATTTGCACCCATTTTGCATCTGGAATACACTGGGCCATATATTGTGAATGCTGTCGCTTAATCATATCATGTTCTCCCACAAGAACGAGTGTTGGACTTTTTATCTTTTGCAAATCTTCCTTTGTTAGATTAGGATACAGTGCCATAAGCGAAAACCTCTCTTTGGTTTTTATCATCTTCTTATACATGATTGCTAAAAAACTACTCATTTTATATTGTACTTGTATCATTTTTAAAACGTAAGATTTTAACCCTTTTGGCTCCATATTCGCTCCATTTAAAATAAGCTTTTTTACTTTTTGAGGATACTGAATTGCAAGATACATAGCAATATTTCCCCCATCAGAAAACCCAAGAATATGTGCTGATGAAATAGAGAGAGCTTCTAATAATTGATAAACATCATGTGCAAAGGTTTCAAAATGATATGGCTTCTCTCCTCTTGTTGATTTCCCATGTCCTCGAGTATCTATGACAATTACTTTATATTGGGTTTGAAACTTTATAATTTGTCTTTCAAAATAATGATGATCTTCACCATTTCCATGTAAAAGAACAAGTGGTGTCCCTTCCCCATGAATTTCATAATACATCATAAAATCATCTAAATTAATATGTGGCATTCTTTTTCTCCTCTTCTATTTTCCATATACTTCTCGATACAATTGAGTTTTTATTTCTTGAAATTGTTGCGCTGTTAATAAAGATGGATAACTCATAATATGCAATGGAAGGGGTCCATAATTCTTTTGCAAAGGTGGCTGTTCATAAGCAAAAGGATTCAAATGAAATCCTATACGCTCATAAAACATAATTCTTCTCTCTGTAATAGAATCACATGGCTTTTCAACCTCTAATATAACTGGTTTCTTCGCATTCTCTAAAAATGTTTTCATACATGCACTTCCAATTCCACTTCCTCTTTTTTGCTTTGACACAGCAAAATGTTCAATATAAATAAAAGAAGAAAACTCCCATACAGCCATTATACTCTCTACGTTTTGTTCTTCTCCTTGAAAAAACAACTGATAATTGGTCTTGGATAATAATGCTTTTTGCCCTTCATATGTTCGTCTTTCTGCACTAGGAAACGCTTCTTCTATTAACGCAAATATATGAGGAAATATAGCTACATTGGCTTGTTTCATTTTATCTCTCCTAAAAAACGTAATCGATAACTACAATGTTGGCAAAGTTCTTCTACAACCTGCCCTTGCATAAAACCTTCTTGTATTTTTCTTGTTTTTGCACTTTCTAAAATCTCTTTAAAAGCTGTCTCAAAAATATTCCCGAGTGTCACATCTCCTTTGCTATCTAAACAACAAGGCACTACTCTACCATCACTTAAAATGCCACACATTGTTTTTAGTCCTAAACATCTTCCTTCACTTGAAACATAAGGGTTTGATAGAGAAGGCCATTGAAAGACTTCTTCAAACTGTATGTACATACGCTCCTGTAAAGAAATACTACCTCGTGCCACAATCTCATCATCTGTGACTTTTATTTTATAACGCTCTTGAATTTTTCTTAATAAGCCTTTTGTTTCTTCATCTAACTGCTTGTTTTTCATATTCCACAAACGATATGAAATATAAGTACCTTGCGCTGCTAAATGTTCACTTACTTCAAATACTTGATGAAGATAATCTTCTAAAGAAATGTGCTTATGCTCTTTAAAACTATGTAAAGAAATATTCATTTGTCGTATCTTACTAAAATAAAGATCTTCTTTTTTATTATATAAAAGTGTTCCATTCGTTGTCATATTTACATGTATTTGCTCTTTTTCACAAATTGCTAATATTTCTTTTAATTTAGGATGTGAAAGAGGTTCTCCTAAGATATGTAAATAAACATAAGATGTATACGGTTTAATCTCTTGAATAATATGAGCAAACTGCTCGATACTCATTATTTGGGCTAATCGATCATTTTGAATACAAAATGAGCACTGTAAATTACATGAGTTCGTAATTTCGATATAAATCTTCTTAAATCGCATAGCATCACCATGAGTAGTATAACATAGAAAAAAAGACAAGTCGAATGAACTTATCTTTTATAAGAAGTATCTCTTTCTTTCGCAACCCATTTGCTTATTTCATTAATAACAAGAATACTTAAACTTAAAGCAAATACTACAAACCAACAAGTTGCATTTAAAGATGTCGTTTTTAATATGATATGAAAAAAAGGAAGCTCTGTCACAAGGATCTGTAATCCTATTCCAAAAATAATAGTTAAAATTAGCCACTTATTTTTAAACAAACCTACATCAAAAATAGAATGTGTACGTGAGCGCAAATTTAAAGCATGGAAGAGTTGAGACATAGACAATACCATAAATGCCATTGTTTGTGCAAGTTGTGGACTAGTATCTAATCCAAAACGAAAAGCCACTAAGGTGATTGTTCCAATAAACATTCCATTTAAAATCGTAAATACCATTCCTCCATGTGCAAATAAACTTTCTTTTGAACTACGTGGTTTTTCTTTCATAATATATTGATCTTTAGGATCGACTCCTAAAGCTAATGCTGGAAAAGCATCCGTAACCAAGTTTACCCATAAAATTTGAATAGCACTTAAAGTAGAAATCACATTTGGCATTAATAGAATTGATAAGAAAAGAGCCATAATTTCTCCTAGATTGCAACTTAGTAAATATAAGACAGCTTTTTGAATATTCAAATAAATATTTCTTCCTTCTTCTACTGCTTTTACAATAGTTGAAAAGCGATCATCTGTAAGAATCATATCTGCTGCTTGTTTACATACATCAGTTCCATTTTTTCCCATAGCAATTCCAATATCCGCATTTTTCAAAGAAGGAGCATCATTTACACCATCTCCTGTCATAGCAACTACAAGTTCTTGTTTTTTTAGCGCATTTACAATTCGTACTTTATGCTCAGGAGTAACTCTTGCAAATACACGATAATGCTGCACATTTTTTTGTAACGTATCATCATCCATTTCATCTAACTTTTGCCCGGTCATCACTTCTTCTTGATTTTGTGTGATTTTTAATTGTTTCGCAATTGCATAGGCAGTAAGTGGATGATCTCCTGTAATCATAACAACCCGAATACCCGCTTCTTTACATAAAGCGATTGCTTCTTGAGCATCTTCTCGTGGAGGATCCATAAGACCAACGCATCCAATAAATGTCATTTCTGCTTCTAAAGGCGAATGATAAGGATCATGAATCGTTTTTGTTGCTAAAGCAATCACACGTAACGCTGATTCACTCATCTTTTTAGCAGCTTCTAATATTTTATTTTTTTCATACGTACTTAAAAGAATACGCTGTTGATCAATTTGCGCATGTGTACACATACTTAATACTTTTTCTAAAGCTCCTTTTGTATATACAAGATACCCACTTGGTGTTTGATGAACCGTTGTCATACATTTTCGTTTTGAATCAAATGGAATCTCATTTACACGTACATAGGTCATATCAAGTTCATTTTTATCAATTCCATATGTTTTAGCATAAGCAAGCAAAGCACTTTCTGTTGGCTCTCCAAAGATTTCTTCATCTTGTAAACTTGCATCATTACATAAGGCAAGACCATGGACAAGTGTTCGATTATACCGATCAAATATATGAGAAGCATAACTATGTACTACATGCATTTTATTTTGCGTTAGTGTTCCTGTCTTATCACTACAAATCACACTGACAGATCCTAGTGTTTCAACTGCATGCAATTTACGCACAATCGCATGATTTTTAGACATTACTTGCACACCAAGGGCTAAAACAATCGTAACGACAGCAGGAAGCCCTTCTGGTATGGCTGCAACAGCTAAAGAAATGGAAAGGATAAGCATATCTAAAAGATTTCTTCCTTGAAATAATGCAACTACAAACATAATAATACAAATACTCAAAGATATAATTCCTAATATTTTAGATAAATATGCCAATCGAACTTGAAGTGGTGTCATCTCTTGTTTTGCTTCATTTAACAAAGTAGCAATTTTTCCAACTTCACTTCGCATTCCTGTACGAACAACAACTCCTTTCGCCTTCCCATAGGTTACATATGTAGACATAAACACCATATTTTTTTGATCAGCGATTGCAAGTACATCATCATATAAAGCAAGTGCATCTTTTTCAACAGCTTCACTTTCTCCTGTTAATGTACTTTCCTCAACTTTTAAATTCGTAGAAGATATTAAACGTAAATCAGCTGGAACATAACGTCCAACTTCTAGTTCAACAATATCCCCTTCCACTAAATCACTTGAATTAATCTCTTTTAAACGCCCATTTCGAATGACATAAGCTTTTGGAGATGATAACTTCTCTAAAGCATCGATCGCTTTTTCCGCTTTAAATTCTTGTACAACTCCAATAATAGCATTTAATAAAATAACAGCCACAATGATAGAAGCATCTAAAAATTCTTGCAAAAAAGATGATATCACTGCCCCAATAATTAAAATAATAACCATTGGATCTTTAAACTGTGATAAAAACATAGAAAGCAATGTGTTTCTTTTCTGTGAAACAAGTTCATTTTTTCCTAATTCCTTTAATCTTTTCGAAGCTTCTTTATCATCTAAACCCATATTTTCATTAACTTGAAACTGTTCTAACGTACGATAAATACTTTTACGATATGGCATATACACCCTCCTCCTCTAACTTAACTTATGTAAAAAAAGAAAGGCTATGCTCTATTCGACAAAAGAATATAAAAAGAGCAATCTTTTGATTGCTCTTTCTAGCTTAAAGATCCTAAAATTACATTTGTATTTGCAGGAATTCTTTCTATATTTTGTCCTCTTACATAAAGAGCACCTTTACTAAATCGCAGTGTTATTCCATCTGGCTCCTTTGTTATACAACCCTTTGGAAAGAACAGTTGGGTTGCTGAATAAATCGCTGGAGCACCTGGACTAGCTACAACAGCATCTTGTTTTAACTGTATTGCTTCTTGATCATAAACAATCGTTCCTGGATCTAATGTTACTTGTGAACCATTCTTTTTATAAACTTTTCCTCCAGAAAGGAAAGTTTTACTTCCATCTTGGTTCTCTACTACATTACTACTTGCTTCAATACGATCTCCTATATCAATAAGTCCAATTAAAGTACCTTCTTTATTCGCAATAATACCACCTTTATCTCTTGTTTCCACAAAAGATGGACCTGTTACTGGAGGATTTACTGTTTTATTCGTAATAAGTGTTACATACGCTCCACTCACATACGCATAATTATGATCAAAATTATAAACTCCATTATCTTGGATAATCGCATTACGATCACTTGTAAGTGGGGCATCTGTTTGTATCTTATACCAAACATTAGTTCCATCTACAGTAGGACCAGTCGTTTGTCCTAAAATAACTACTGGGAAATTTGAGACATTCGCTGTTTCATATAACTTTGTAGAGTTTGATGTAGGTTCTTTTCTAACATTTAACTTAGTATGATCACTTACTACTCCAAGCGTTATATTTCCAGTATATTTCTTCCCTGTGTTTATTTCAAGGTAATATCCTTGAGCAGCTGCTTTTTCTCCCCAATAAGGATCACTTGCATATTTTACATTTAAACCACTTGCTTTATCTCCTAAATGAGGTCCAAAAAATCTTCCATACATATCTTTAGGATCTAGATACCCTTCTGAAATATGAAATTTAGAAAACTCTTTGATAGCTGCTCCTACACTTGGAAAACTATAAGCATCATCTGGATTACTATCATATGCATTTAAACCAAATAAGTTATTTTTATTTAGAGCATAGTTACTAGTTCCCCATCCACTTTCATTAGCCGCAACTCCATACATTAATAAAGCATTTGTTCCATATGTATTTTGATTATTAATAAAATCTGCACCTGTATTTCTCATCGCTGAAGCTCCAGATACCATATTAGCAACACGATTATCTAAATCTGCAGCACTGAATTCTGTTTTTGTTCTAAATGAAAGATATTGATAATAATTATAATAAGGATCATTTGCATTTACAGCATTTGTATATACACCTCTTTTATAATCATTTAACATTGTCGTAAAATCAGTATAGAAATAATGCCCATCGTAGCTAAAATAAACAGTTCCTTTTGCTAAATAAGATGGCTGATATCCAACCATAATAGCAGATGTTGGTCCATTCGAAGTTGCTACCGTACGAATATAGTGATATAAGTATCCATCATTTGATACATAATAATAACTTACATAAGCATTTCTTTCATCAATAATAGAAACATCACTAGCATTTGCCCATCCAACAACACCTGAAATTTTAAACTTCACTTTCGTTCCATCAGCATTTGTTCCTAAATAGGCTGCATCAGCTCCATAACAACCATTGCTATATCCTGAAGTCCCTGTACCATCTTCTGTATAAGAAACATAGGCGTTGCAAGAAGTAATTTTCCCACGCATATTTACAACACCATTTTCAATTGCTCGTATTTGACCATTCGATAAGATCGCATTTCTTCCATCCGCTGCATGACGTGCAAGATTTTCTCTTTCATAAGCTACAAATGCTTCTTCATATGTATCATAGCTTCCAAACTCTACAACTTCTCCATTATCTAACATACGAACAACATCATAAGTTGATGATGAATGTGGATCAATATCGTTATCTACAGGTGGTAAATCTTCCACCTTAACATGTTCTACTGTTCCATCTTCTTTCACATTAATCATATAATCACGATTATATTCTTCTTCTATCGCAATTTTCCCCATACCTTCTGCAGATGTTGCATGTATTTTGGTCCATGAATGAAAAGATAGTATTCCACTAACTGCTATCATGAGGCTTAAAATAACTTTACTGCATTTATGATGATATCTCTTCATATAATTACCCTCTTTCTCATTAAAGCCTATAAATATCTAAGGTAATTATACATAAAATTTTTTATTATGCAAATAAAAACATAGAAAATATCACTAATAATGATAGATAAAATATATTTTTTAGAATTCATTCTTGCAT
>CAMWMY010000043.1 GCA_947175465.1 uncultured Erysipelotrichaceae bacterium
GGTATAATAACATTAGTTTTTCATATAAAACTAAAAGTTTAAAATACTAAACAAGGGAGAGATGCATATGGATATTGGCCATAAGATAAAACAGTTACGAATTAAAAATGCACTAACTTTAGAAGAGTTGGCATCACGTAGTGAATTGACAAAAGGTTTTTTATCACAGTTAGAGCGTGATTTAACATCTCCAAGTATTTCGACATTGAATGATGTCTTGGAGGCCTTAGGGACAACATTAGCGGAATTTTTTTCAGAAGTAGAAGAAGAGAAGTTAGTGTTTACACAAGAAGACTTTTTTGTTGATGAAAGAGAAGGTAGTGTATTGCATTGGATTGTGCCTAATGCGCAAAAAAATGATATGGAGCCAATTTTATTAGAATTAGAAGAAGGGGCAACCTCCCAAGTCATCTCTCCGCATGATGGAGAAGAGTTTGGCTATGTTTTACAAGGAAAAGTGCTTCTTATCAATGGAGAACAAGAATATGTAGTAAAAAAAGGGGAAACTTTTTATATCACTGGAAAATATACACATTATTTAAAAAATGATGTAAAAAGCAAAGCCAAAATATTATGGATTACAACTCCACCCTTATTTTAGGAGGATAGCTAGATGAATACATTAATTCAATTTAAAAATATTGTAAAAGATTTTGATGGCCAGCTCGTACTAAAAGGTGTAAATCTTGATATTTATGAAAACGAGTTTGTTACATTATTAGGGCCTAGTGGCTGTGGAAAAACAACATTATTAAGAATATTAGGGGGCTTTTTAAAACAAAGTGAAGGACAAGTTATTTTTGATGGACAAGAGATTAGTGAAGTTCCTCCTTATAAAAGGGAGGTAAATACAGTTTTTCAAAAATATGCTCTTTTTCCTCATATGAATGTTTATGAAAATATAGCTTTTGGTTTACAAATAAAAAAAATGAGTAAAGATGTGATTGAGCAAAAAGTTATGAAAATGCTAAAGCTTATTGGGCTAGAGGGCTATGAGCAAAAAAATGTGAATGTCTTATCAGGAGGACAACAACAACGTATTGCTATTGCACGTGCTTTAATTAATGAACCTAAAGTGCTATTGCTTGATGAACCATTAGCAGCGCTTGATTTAAAGTTGCGTAAAGAAATGCAATATGAGTTAAAGAAAATTCAACAAGAAGTTGGTATTACCTTTTTATATGTAACGCATGATCAAGAAGAAGCTTTAACGATGTCTGATAAGATTGTGGTTATGAAAGATGGGGAAATTCAACAAGTAGGGACACCGATTGATATTTATAATGAACCTGAAAATCGATATGTTGCTAATTTTATTGGGGAAAGTAATATTGTATCGGCTATTATGGTTGATGATTATAAAGTATGTTTTGATGATTTACTTTTTACATGTGTTGATTATGGATTTAAGAAAAATGAGAAAGTTGATGTAGTGATACGACCAGAAGATTTGGATATTGTAGAGGTTCAAGATGGTAAGTTAACAGGAGTAGTAAAATCGGTATTATTTAAAGGGGTACATTATGAAATCATGGTGGAAACAGTACCAGGGACAACGGTAACTGTCATGATGAATGTTACAAGGGAACACGATATTGTCAATGAAGAAGCAGGGGAAAAAATGTCTGCCAATGATTTTTATGTTGATATTGAAGATGTAAAAGATTTAAATGATGCAGAAATTATTGCACGTGCTGATGCACAGGCATGGAATCCAGAAAGTGATGAATATATTTCAATTTCGAAAATAGAATATGATATTTTAGAAGAAGTAGGTACATATCCAGTAGAATTTATGACAAGTTCAGGAACTAGTGTAACGATTAATGTGATGGTTGTACAACAACAATATGTAGAAAATCCAAAAGCGAATGAGGCGATTTCTGCCTTTAACTTTTTCAAAACAGTTGATGAATTGAAGGAGAGTACTGCGATTGATACCGATTTAAAAACATGGGCGAATGCACAAGGTTGGAAATTAAGTGATGAAAGTATTGTGGAAATTGAGAGTGTAGAATACGATTTTGACCCAGAAACAATTCAAGTAGGAACGTATAAAGTGACATTTTCAACACAAGGAAGACAATTTAAAATTCATACAACAGATGTAAGTGAAGTAGGGAAAGAAGTAGGATTAAGCTTTTATCCTGAAGATATTCATGTAATGAGTAAAAAAGGATACTAACATGAAAGTATTTCGTCGATTAGCGTATCCATATATCTTATGGATGAGTATTATGATTGTTATTCCGATGTTGTTAATTATTTTATATGCTTTTTCAAAAGAGGGAAATGATGTAGCAACACTATCTTTTACCTTTGCACATTTTATTAAGTTTTTTACCGATCCTGCTTTTTTAAATACACTTTGGCTATCGCTTCGTATAGCGCTTATAACTACGATTTTTTGTATTTTTATCGGTTATCCAATTGCTTATGCGATTGCGCAGTCTTCAATTAAAAAACGTACTTTTTATATTTTATTAATCACTTTACCTATGTGGATTAATATGCTTGTTAGAACTTATGCATGGATTGGGATTTTATCAGATAATGGATTAATTAATCAGATTCTTTCCTTTTTTCATCTCCCTACAACACAGCTCTTATATACAGATTTTGCTGTTATTTTAGGTATGATTTATAACTTTTTGCCTTTTATGATTTTACAAATTTATTCCTCTTTAGCTAAAATGGATAAAAGTTTATTAGAGGCAGCAAATGATTTAGGGGCAAATCGTTGGCAACGTTTTTTGAAGATTACGTTACCTTTATCCTTACCAGGTGTTATTTCAGGAATTACTCTTGTTTTCTTGCCATCGGTATCTAGTTTTGTAATTCCTAAATTATTAGGTGGGGGAGGTTATTTATTAATTGGAAATATTATTGAAACACAATTTATAACAGTGGGAGAATGGAATTTTGGAAGTGCTATTTCCATGATTATGGCAATGATTATTATGTTATCTATGTATGTTACAAGAAAGTTTGATAAAAGAAATACAGGTAATAAAAGAGGTGATTTATCATGAAAAATAAGAACTTCTTGAGAAAATTATTACTTTGTATCACCTTTTTGTTCTTTTATTTTCCTATTCTTTATATGCTTGTTTTTTCTTTTAATTCTTCTCGTTCATTAACAAGCTTTGATGGATTTTCGGTTCAATGGTATGAGAAGATGTTCTCTGATCGAAATATGTTAGAAGCTATATATTACACATTAGTAATTGCGATTCTTGCAACTGTTATATCAACGATTGTAGGAACACTAACAGCTATTGGACTATCGAAGTCAAAAAAAATATTGCGTGAAATGGTTATCCAAGTTAACGATTTACCTATTTTAAATCCTGAAATTGTAACAGCTGTTGGTTTAATGTTATTTTATGTTTCATTGCATATACAAAAAGGCTTTATGACATTGTTATTTGCCCATATTGCTTTTTGTATCCCTTACGTTATTTTAAGTATTATGCCTAAATTACGAGGGTTAGATGCTAATTTAGCGGAAGCTGCCATGGATTTAGGTGCAACCCCTTTACAAGCTCTTCGAAAAGTAATTGTGCCACAAATTATGCCAGGAATTGTATCAGGGGCACTGATTGCCTTTACGATGTCTTTTGATGATTTTATTATTTCTTATTTTGTTACAGGAAATGGAGTAAAAAATATATCGACTTTAGTGTGGACAATGTCGAAAAGAATTAATCCTAGTATTAATGCATTATCTACGATTATTGTTGTGATTATTACAATTACATTATTGCTAGTGAATATCTTACCTGTGTTGAAAGAAAAGGCAGAGAAGAAGCATTCAAAATTTAGCAAATATACGATTCGTATTATCATGGTAGTTCTTGCTCTTGGGATAAGTGGTGGATTGTTTGTTTTAAATAAAAGTGCTAAAACAATGGATCCTCAAATAGCAATTGAAAAATATGGCAGCAATGTATTAAAAGTTTTTAATTGGGGTGAGTATATTGACCCTGAGGTAAATGCAGCATTTGAGCGGGAATATGGGGTAAAAGTTATTTACGATACTTTTGATTCAAATGAGCTTATGTATACCAAATTGCAAGGTGGAGAAGCATACGATGTACTTGTTCCAAGTGATTATATGATCGAACGCTTAATTAAAGAAGACCGCTTGCAACCTCTAGATAAAGCTGTTGTAAAAAACTTATCACAAGTAAATGAAGCTATAAAAGGTTTACCTTTTGATCCAGAGAATACTTATAGTGCACCTTATTTTTGGGGAAGTGTAGGACTTGTATATAATAAGGAACATATTGCTATTGAAGATTTAATGGCTCAAGGGTTTAATATTTTACATGATGAACGTTTAAAAGGAAATATTTATTTTTATGATTCTGAACGTGATGCCTTTATGATTGCGTTAAAAGCTTTAGGATATTCTATGAATACAGAAAATGAAGATGAATTTATAGAAGCGTATGATTGGTTAGTGCAATTGAATACAACGATGGATATTGAAATTGTGACAGATGAAGTAATTGATGCGATGATTAATGGTAATAAAGATATTGCAGTTGTATATAGTGGAGATGCGGCTTATATTTTATCGGAAAATGAAGAGATGGGATATTTCATTCCACAAACTGGTACAAATCTTTGGAGTGATGCTATGGTTATTCCAAAAAATGCTGAAAATCCAAAACTAGCGAATGAATATATTAACTTTATACTAGAATATGAACAAAGTATGAAAAATAGTTTATATGTAGGTTATGCAAGTAGCAATGCAGAAGTACTTGATGTATTGAGTGGAGAAAATGGTGAATTTGAAGGAAATGAGGCTTATCTTCCTAGAATAGGGAATGTAAGAGATGAAATTTTTGCTTATAATGAGAAAACGAAAAAGTGGATGTCTGATTTATGGACAAAAGTAAAAATTGCAAAGTAGGTGGAATTTGTGAAAAAACGTAAACAGAATATAAAACTTATTTGTTATCGAATTGCTGTTCTTGCATTGGTTTTATTTTTAATCCTTATAACGATTTTATAAAACATATTAAAGTATGCTTTTGAGGATTGCTTTTGTAGAAAACAAAAGTCAATCCTTTTTCTTTACTAAGTATTTCGAATATAAAAAAATACCTCTTTTTCATTTTGAGGTAATTTTATTAGTTATCAATTTGTACTACTTGAATCGCTTCATTAACTTCTTCTTGTAAAATAGCTTCAATTCCTTCTTTTATTGTGTTATCAGCTGCTATACAATCTTTGCATGCTCCTAACATTTTTATGGATACGATTGTATCTTCTAAAGAAACAAATTCTAAATCTCCTCCATCTCGTTGAAGATAGGGACGAACTTTTTCTAATACTTTTTTAATTTCATCGACATTAATGCTCATAAGTACCTCCTATCTATGTATGATAAAATACAATACCGTAGTGACAAGAATTCCTAAAATACATCCACCAACTGCTTCGACAAGGCGATGACCTAAAACACTTTTTAATTTTTCTTGATAAATTGGATCAGAGAAATGAAGTTTACTCATGGTTTCCAAATCAGAAATTAACTGCTTTGTTAGTTGAATATTTTTTCCAGCGTAGTAGCGTACATTGACAGCATCATAAATAACGATGAAGGAGAAAATACAAGTAACAGCAAAAAGAGTACTTTCAATTCCTTCAATGATGGCAACTGCTGATGTCAGTGCAGCAACAGTTGAACTATGAGAACTTGGAAAACCACCACAAGCAATGGTTTGGTGAATATCAAATTTTTTCGTACGCATGTATAAGAATACAGGCTTTAATAACTGGGCAATAAGATTTGCTAATAAAGCAGCCCAAAGAGCAAACATAGGGTTCATAAGCTTTTCACCTCAATACTACTTTTTATTTTATTATAACACATTTCTGGAAATATATGATATAATAATTGATGTAAAAATACAAGGAGGATACTATGCATTATTTGGTTGGAGAAGTTGTAGAAGGTTATATTACAGGTATTAAGCCTTATGGTGCGTTTGTCTTCCTTGATAGCTCTCACAAGGGGTTAATTCATATATCCGAGATTAGTGACTATTTTGTCAAAGATGTACATTCTTTTGTTCATGTGAATGATCGTGTCAAAGTAAAAATCTTAGATGTTGATGAAGATGGGACACATTTAAAATTATCCTTGAAAGCTGTTGCTACAAATAAGGTGCGATATTCAAAATGTCATAAAAGAAAAGTACAATATCCAAAAATGGAGATTGGGTTTTCATCTCTTGCAGAGCATTTGGATAGCTGGATTGATGAAGCCAGCAGATAAGGAGAACGCTATGATTACATTGAACACACAACATGCTTTTTTGAAAGAAGAAATAAAGAGTTATCAAGAAGAAGTTCGTAAGCATCACGAAAACTTGATGAATAAAAAAGGTGTAGGAAACGATTTTACAGGATGGGTAGAATGGCCAAACACTTATGATAAAGAAGAATTTCAAAAAATCCAAGAAGTCGCAAACCAATGGAAAACAAAATGTGATGTTTTACTTGTTTGTGGTATTGGAGGATCTTATTTAGGAGCACGTGCTGCTATTGAGATGATGAATGGGTTATTTTCTAAAAAACAACCAGAGATATTATTTATAGGAAATACTTTTTCTTCTACATATATAAAACAACTTCTTGATTATATAAAAGATAAAGAAGTTTGTGTAAATGTAATATCGAAATCTGGAACAACAACAGAAACAGCCCTTGCTTTTCGCTTTTTAAAACAATTCATGGAAGAAAAATATGGAAAGGCAGAAGCTGCAAAACGTATTGTTGCAACTACAGATAAAGCTAGAGGTACTTTAAAAGCGATGGCTGATAAAGAAGGATACACAACATTTGTAATTCCTGATGATATCGGGGGTAGATTTTCTGTAATTACTCCTGTAGGTTTATTTCCAATCGCTGTAGCAGGGATTGATATTGAAGCTTTAATGAAAGGTGTGCAAAAAGCATATCAAGATATGGATACAAGTGATCTAGATAAAAACCCTGCATATGCATACGCAGTTTGCCGTAGAATTCTTCAAAATCAAGGAAAAGATACAGAAATGCTTGTAAGCTATGAACCACAAATGGCAATGTTAGCAGAATGGTGGAAGCAATTATTTGCTGAAAGTGAAGGAAAAGATGGAAAAGGAGTACTTCCTTGTAGTGCGAATTTTTCTACTGACTTACACTCTTTAGGTCAATTTATTCAAGAAGGGAAAAAAGTTTTATTTGAAACGTTATTATTAGTAGAAAAACCAATGCTAGATTTAACGTTCCCTAAAGATGAAACAGATGCTGATCAAATGAATTACTTAGCAGGAAAATCAGTTGATTGGGTAAATAAAATGGCATGTCAAGGTACTTTAGAAGCCCATGTAGAAACTGGAAAAGTGCCAAATCTTATTTTAACAATGCCAGATATGAGCGCTGAAAGTTTTGGATACATGTGTTACTTCTTCTTTAGAGCTTGTGCAATGACATGTTACTTATTGGATATTAATCCATTTAATCAACCTGGGGTAGAAGTATATAAGAAAAATATGTTCCGTTTATTAGGAAAATAAAAAAATTAAGAAGAAT
This sequence comes from uncultured Erysipelotrichaceae bacterium, assembly GCA_947175465.1. Lineage (GTDB taxonomy): Bacteria > Bacillota_I > Bacilli_A > Erysipelotrichales > Erysipelotrichaceae > CAMWMY01. Next base: position 7,594 of record CAMWMY010000043.1, read on the forward strand.
CCATATTGTTATGCATATGGATTTTTTTATGTTTGTTTAAATTATGAATACAAATAATAAAAATAGGAAATAATAGAAATCCTAAAAAACCAAATAGTTTTCCTCCGATATACATACAAAAAAGCATAACAAGGGGATGTAGACCAATTTGATCCCCAATAATTTTAGGCTCTATAATATTTCGTGTCATCGTAATAATAAGAGACAATATAGCTAAACCAATTGCTTTTTTAGGATGTGAAAGAAGAAGTTCAATGATCATCCATGGAATCATGAAACTACTTGTACCAAGAACGGGGAGTAAATCAAAAATAGAGATTAAGAAGGCCATAGTAATTGCATGCTCTACTTTGAGATAAAGAAGTCCAAGTGTAAGCTGTAAAAAAGTAATACCCAAAAGCTTTCCATAGGCTACTAAAAGTTTTCGTAAAGTTTGTACAAGAATAGCTTGGCTATCTTGAATTAAGGAGCGATAATGAGGAGAGAATTGTTTCATAAAAAAGATAGTAATTTTTTTATAGTCAAATACAAATAAAAAAGATGCACCGATGGCAAACATAGTAGACATGATAAGACTTGGAAAAGAGCTTAATAAAGAGGTTAACGCATGAATAACATTGCTTGAAAAAGAGTTAATAATTTGTTGGATGGAGGAATTCATATTTAATAAAATAGTTTGTATTTGTAAAATAAACTCAGGATGCTGATTCATTAGTTTTGTTTGTAAAGAAGAAATATAAGTAAGAATTGTGGGTTCTATTTGTTCTTTGTATATGAT
>CAMWMY010000044.1 GCA_947175465.1 uncultured Erysipelotrichaceae bacterium
ACATAGAGGATAGGATATTTTCATTTCTTTGCATGAGTGTATCTCCTAAATTAGCTTTTTGTTCTTGTAAGTGTAAAATTTTCTCTTCAATGGTATCTTTTGCAATCAGTTTATATATTTGTACATTATGATATTGTCCTATACGATAAGCTCGATCACTTGCTTGATGTTGAGCAGAAAGATTCCACCATGGGTCAAAATGAATTACAACTTCTGCACGAGTGAGGTTTAATCCTGTTCCTCCAGCTTTTAAGGAAATTAAGAAAACAGGTGTATCATCTATTTGAAACTTATCCACCATTTGTTGGCGCTGTTGTTTTAAAGTAGACCCTTCTAGGATATAATAAGGAATTTGCTGTTTCTTTAAGTGAGGTTCTAATAAATGCAATAAAGATGTGAATTGAGAGAAAATTAGAACTTTTTTATTTGTTTGTATGCATTGTTGAATGAGTTCTAAACATGTGTGTAATTTCGCTCCTATGGTAGGATAGTTTTCATATAACAATTTAGGATCGCAACATAATTGACGTAAGCGTGTGAGCATACTTAAAATCATCATACGGCTTCTAGATAAATCGTTTTGTTGCAAATGTTGATGTAATTCTTGGTGCATAGAAGCAACATTGGCCATGTATAGTTTTCTTGTCTCTTTATCAAGTTGAATGAAAAGTGTTTGTTCTATTTTATCAGGCAATTCTTTTAATACATCTTTTTTAAGACGGCGTAGAAAGAATGGCTGAATTCTTTTCTTTAATATTTCCATCGCCTCTTCATCTTGTTCTTTTATAATTGGTTTTTCAAATTGGTTATAAAATTCAGGATAGCTAAATAAATAAGAGGGCATTAAAAAATCAAAGATAGACCATAATTCCGATAATGCATTTTCTATTGGTGTTCCTGTTAGTGCAATCCTATGATCAGCATGCAATTGTTTTACTGCTTTTGCATTTTGAGTTGTAGGATTTTTAATGTATTGTGATTCATCTAAAATACAATAGCTAAAAGAAGTAGAAGCATATTCTGTAATATCACGTTTTAAATAGTCATAAGAAGTGATAATAAGATGATATTGATGGCACTTTTCAATTTGATGTTGACGTTGTTTTGAAGTACCGTTGATTATACAATAACGAATGTGTTTAGAAAATTTATCAAGTTCATGTCCCCAGTTTAATATTAACGAAGAAGGGCAAACCACAATCGATGGTAACTTTGTTTTTGTTTGATACTCAGACTCTAAAAGAGCAATAATTTGTAAAGTTTTCCCAATTCCCATATCATCTGCAAGAAGGCAGTGAAGGCCATGTTGCGATAAAGTTTTTAGCCATTGAAAACCTTCTTTTTGATATTCACGTAAAATAGGAGTTAAATGTGGAGGAAGAGAATAAGTTTGCTTTTTAAAGTGTGTAATTTGTTCAATCATAGTTGAAAAATCTGTATTGGTTTGCACAAAGAGATGCTTTGTTTCTTGTAAGCATTGATCTAAATAAAGGGCTTGAAAAGCATTACGTTCCCATTTTCCTTGGCTAAGTTCTTTTGGAGTCACTTGTAAGTTTTTCAATAAGTCTGCAAGCTCAGATAAAGAACTTTGTTCAATATTTAGAAAATCACCGTTGCGCATACGATAATATTTTTTATGCAGCTGATAAGCTTGTAATACAGCTTGTAATTCATCTATAGGAAAGTCATTAAAATCAATATGAAAATGTAAAAGATTGCTTTCTAAGCGCACCCCAAAAGAAATAGGAAAAGATTCTTTGATGCGCAATTGTTGGAAACGCTTTGTTGTATAAACTTGTGCATAAGAACTAAGGGTTGGTAATCCCGTTTGTAAAAAAGTAAATAGTGCATCTTGATTATTTTCAATAGAAGCTATTCCTTGAGTATTATCTATATGGGTCATGTACTTTTCTACTAAAAGACGTATGTTCATCTCTTCCGCATAATTTCTTATGGTGGAATGCCTAACTTGGTGAAAAGCATTAAATTCTTGATCATCGTAAGTATGAATTAATTTTACGGATAAACAATGAGAGGAGGGAAAATCTAAATAAAGTTTATTGATAAGAGGAATTGGAGTGAGTTTTGTAAAGTCAATTCCTTTATAAGTAATTGTATCTGGACATTTTAAAAGAATATTTTGGTAAAAACGAAGCATATCTTTTGCTGTTAATGTCCATGTATTTGCACTATGTAAATAGCTTTGTAAAAAGGGAACCGCATATTGTAGGAAACTTTTATCACAACGATAGAGTGTTTGATGAAGCAAAATATATGGATACTCAATTCCTTTTAAAATACAAAAGTCTTGTTCCATAAGAGATATATGATAAACATCTTGATCTTGTGAACATAAAATGGTAAAGGGAGGATTTTCTTTTTTACATACGAAAGGAAAGCTTCCTTCCTCAGTTTGTAAGGAAATCGTTTCATTTTCATAAAGATCAAAGAATGCATCGAATGCATGAGGAGATAAAGAAAAATAGCGATTTTGGGAAGAAGAATGGTTTTGACTTTCATGTTGATCAACATACTTCATCAATAAAGAAACAAGTTCTTGACTTTGGCTGTCAAAACATTGGATATGATGAAAAAGAGTCATCTTTTTACTGTAAGTATAGGTGTTTTGCTTTTTTAGATTTTCTAAAAAAAGTGACATATTTTTTATTTGATAAGCTGTAGGATGACTAATTTTTAGAGTTAAATATGGGGTAAAAGAAGAATCGATAACAAGTGTTGGAATAAGATGAACCTTTTGTGAGTGATGTGAAGCTAGTATTTCTTTGTATTGCATATCTTCATAACTTTGAAGAATTTCTTGTACAATATCATCACTTTGTAAGACTCTTTCTTTTGGGATATTATGTTTTGTTTGATCAAAAATATGAGATAAAGCAGCACTACAATGCACACAGGGAAGTTTCGATTGTGCGTATTCTTTACATGTGCAATGATAGCCAGCAATGATTTTATCCACTTTATGAATAGAAATATTTACTTCATAATATGTTTTTTGAACTTGAAATGTCGCATGAATATATTGAAAATCAAAATCACTATGTTCATCGGTTTCAAAAGAGACAATTGCTTTTTGCTCGACAAGTACTTTTCCTTGTTCATAAAGAAGATCATCTTGTAAAAAAGATTGTATTTGTTCTTTTGTAATATACATTTCTTCAACCCTTTCTATTTGTTCAGTATAGCATATTTTATTGAGAAAATCATAACATTCCTAAGCTCATAAAGTAAAAGATGTGTTATACTAAAAAAGAGGATAATTGAGGAGGAATATTTGTGAAAGCAGAAGTTCATTCTTATGAAAGTTTTGGAACAGTAGATGGACCAGGCGTACGTTTTGTCGTCTTTATGCAAGGGTGTCCTTTGCGTTGTGCTTATTGCCATAATCCAGATACTTGGCATTGTGGAGAAGGAAAAAAGAAAGATATTGATGAAATCGTACAAGAAATTTTAAAGTATAAAGCATATTTTAAAAATGGAGGCGGGGTAACGATATCAGGGGGAGAGCCTCTACTTCAAATGGAAGCTGTTATTTGTTTGTTAGAAGAATTAAAGAAAAAGGGAATTCATACATGTGTGGATACCTCAGGGATATGCTTTCAAAGCGAAGATGAAAAAGTAGTATCTCAATATGAGCGGTTATTATCAGTATGTGACTTATTTTTATTAGATATCAAACATATTGATAATGAGAAGCATAAGGAGTTAACAGGGCTTCCAAATCAAAGGCCACTCGCTTTTGCGAAATTTTTAAGTGAACATGGAAAGTCGATGTGGATACGCCATGTACTTGTACCAGGCTATACCACAGATAAAGAATATTTATATAAGTTACGTTCTTTTTTAGATACTTTGCATACGGTAGAAAAAGTAGAAGTGTTGCCTTATCATACAATGGGAATTGTTAAATATAAAAAGATGAATCTAGTTTATCGCTTACAAGATGTGCAACCACCTACAAAAGAACAAGTAGAGGAAGCAAAATCTATTTTATATGGAAAAGAGGTATAGACATGAAACAAGGAATTACATTATTGGAAATACAAGGAAGTAGCTGTGCTGGCTGTGTATCTTTACATCAAGAAGTGATAAACATAATATCAAAGTATCCACAGCTAACTTATCGAAGTGTATCTATGGATCAACAAGAAAAAGAAATTAGAGAATGGATAGCAGCTTTGAAAATTGAAAAAGTGCCTACTTTAATATTATGTGATGGTGATCATGAGATTGCTCGTGTAAGCGGTTATCAACCAGCTGAAATTTTAGATGTATGGTTAGAGATGAAACTTGCCGAAATAAGTGAAAAGTAAGAGAAAACTTCTTTATTTTCGGTTGACATGAAGAGGTAAAATTTCGTATACTAAATACATACATGATTGGAATGAGCAAAGTACAATCATCAATAAAATAGATGGCCTAATAGACTATCGTAATACCTGTTTTAATGGATCATTGGTATTGTTTATAAACGCCCGTTCCAGTAATGAAGAAAAGAGGTAATGAGATGAAAGAGTGGATAGGATTTGAACCTGGACATTGGACAAAAGAAGTCAATGTTCGCGACTTTATTCAGCGTAATTATACTCCTTATGAGGGAGATGATTCGTTTTTAGAAGGACCAAGTGACGCAACTGTGAAGTTGTGGGACATGGTTATGGAACTGAATAAAAAAGAAAAAGAAGCTGGTGGAGTATTAGAAGCAGATACAAAAGTTGTTTCTAGTTTGACATCACATGGTGCTGGTTATTTGGATAAAAACCTTGAGAAAATCGTAGGTTTCCAAACAGATAAACCATTTAAACGTTCTCTTCAACCATTTGGTGGTATTAAAATGAGCGAAAGTGCACTAACATCTTATGGGTTTGAGCTAGATCCTGAAATAAGAGAAATTTTTACAAAATATCGAAAAACACATAATCAAGGTGTATTTGATGTTTATACAGATGAAATGAGAAAGGCTCGTTCATGTGCTATCATTACTGGGCTACCAGATGCGTATGGTCGTGGACGTATTATTGGTGATTACCGACGTGTGCCGTTATATGGAATTGATTTCCTTGTAGCAGAGCGTAAAGAACAAAAAGCATTGTTAGATGGTGCGATGAGTGAACATAAGATTCGTGATCGTGAAGAATTGCAAATGCAAATCAATGCTTTAGAAGATATGAAAAAAATGGCTCAAATTTATGGCTGTGATATTTCAAGACCTGCACAAACAGCACAAGAAGCCATCCAAGCACTATATTTTGGTTATTTAGCAGCAGTAAAAGATCAAAATGGAGCTGCGATGTCTATTGGACGTATTTCAACGTTTTTAGATATTTATATCGAACGTGATTTAAAACAAGGTGTGATTACAGAAAAAGAAGCACAAGAATTGATGGATCACTTTATTATGAAACTTCGTCTTGTGAAATTCATGAGAACACCAGAGTATAATGACTTATTTAGCGGGGACCCTACTTGGGTTACTGAATCTATTGGTGGTATGGGAATCGATGGAAGAACGTTAGTAACAAAAAACTCTTTCCGTGTTCTTCATACTTTAAATAACTTAGGACCTGCACCAGAACCGAATTTAACGGTATTATGGAGTACAAAACTTCCACAGGAATTTAAACGTTTCTGTGCGAAAACAAGTATTCAAACAAGTTCTATTCAGTATGAAAATGATGACCTAATGCGTTCGGAAATGGGAGATGATTATGGAATTGCATGTTGTGTAAGTTGTATGCGTATTGGAAAAGATATGCAATTCTTCGGAGCACGTGCAAATCTTGCGAAAGCATTATTATATGCGATCAATGGTGGTATCGATGAAAAGAAAAAGGTACAAGTATCTCCACGTTTTGAACCAATCCGTTCAGAATACCTAGACTTTGAAGAAGTTATGGTGAAGTATGATCAAATGTTGGATTGGTTAGCCGGACTTTATGTAAATACGCTAAATGTTATTCATTACATGCACGACAAATACTCTTACGAAGCTGCAGAAATGGCATTACATGATCCACAAGTTCGTCGTTTCTTTGCGACAGGAATTGCTGGATTAAGTGTTGTAGCGGATTCTTTAAGTGCTATTAAATATGCAAAAGTAAAAGTAATTCGTGATGAGGATGGCATTGCTTATGATTATGAGGTAGAAGGAGAGTTCCCAAAATATGGAAACAACGATGATCGTGTTGATGAATTAGCAGCAGATCTTGTAAAACGTTTTATGAACAAAATCCGTAAACATGAAACATACCGTGATGGTGTTCCTTCTATGAGTATTTTAACAATCACAAGTAATGTTGTGTATGGAAAGAAAACAGGAAGCACACCAGATGGAAGAAAAGCAGGAGAGCCATTTGCACCTGGGGCAAACCCTATGCATGGGCGTGATGAAAAAGGAGCATTAGCATCTTTACAATCTGTTTCTAAACTTCCATATGATCACTCAAGAGATGGAATTAGTAATACATTTTCCATCGTACCTGATGCATTAGGAAAAAAGGAGGACTAAATAATGACAAACAGAATTGACAACTTAGTATCTATGATTGATGGTTATGCAGAAAATGGGGGACATCATTTAAATGTGAACGTATTTGATCGTTCTACTTTACTAGATGCACAATCTCATCCAGAAAAGTATCCTCAATTAACTGTACGTGTTTCTGGATACGCAGTTAACTTCAACAAACTTACAAAATCTCAACAAGATGAAGTAATTTCTAGAACAATGCATGAACGCTTCTAAAAAAGCACTATAGAATGCACAATGTCCATAAATAGCGATATGATTAGTGTTATATAACATTGATCTGCTATCTATGGACATTTTTAATATTATGATGATTAAAAGATTATTTTTTAGATAGATTAAATAATATAAAAAAAGTCTTCTTAGAAGACTTACTAATTTTATCTGGCAGGGGTGACAGGAATCGAACCCGCGTCAGCGGTTTTGGAGACCGTTATACTACCATTGTACTACACCCCTAAATAATGACTGCTATATTATAGTATCATAGATATGGCTTTATATCAATACAAAAATTAGACATATTTTTAATAAAGGATATATTTTCTAGAAATCATAAATTTATAATGTGATAAGATGCATGTTACAAAAATAAATAAAAAGAGAGATATTTTGATATAATAGGTTTAAAAAATAAGGAGCGAAAGAAGTATTTGAGAAAATAGATTAAGAAATACGAAGTACAATAAAGAAAATAGGAAGGGGTAAGAAAGCCACTGAGGAGGGACGAAACTTTTATATAGACGATAATTATTTAGAAGTGAAATAGAATTAATAAAATAATTAGAAAAGAAGGGCCAAGGTATAATAGGGCAACAAGAGTTGTTGTTGGATTTAAAAATCCAAACCAAATTATAGCTGAATTTTTCTCTAAGTCTAGCATATGTCTTAGTAATTAAGATAAAAATTAAGTTATCAAATATTAGTATTATAGTAGGTATTTTGGATTGTTATAATAGAAATACATAGAGATAGATAAATTTGGAAGGGAGTGTTAAATATGGGATTACTTGATAAATTAAAAAAGAAAGATGATGTATCCAATATTACAAATCAAAATAGGAAAACAAGAGCTTTTTTTGAAGATTTAAGCACAAAAAATAATGTGGTGCTACTTGATTCTAAAGATGAAATTGCAAGAGAATTTTCAAAGATATACAATGATTTTCAAGATAAATTCTTTTTTGAGCAGTTTATCAGCTCTGGTGGTATTATTATTGATAATTGGATAAGATTATATGGTTGTGGGGAATTGAATGTAGTTGAAAAGAATAAACTATATAATTGTGGCTATACTATGGATATTTTAATTGCGGAAGATATTTTAGGAGGTTTATTTGGCTTAAAAGATGATTATATTTATTATTTTGCTCCTGATTCCAATGAATGGGAATGCTTAGAAGTATACTATACTCAATTCTTAAATTGGCTAATCAATAATACTGATGATGTTCATAAGTTTTATGAATATTTTAGATGGAATACTTGGAGAGAAGATTGTGCACAACTTAAATTAAGTGATGGATATTCCTTTTATCCGTTGCTTCAAGTGGATAGTGATATTAATCAAAGAAGTAGAAAAGTCATATCTATTGATGAGTTGATTCGCTTGAATCTTGGTATATAGTAAATTCTAGTTTTATCTTAATAAGCAGTTATTCAAATGATTAGCTGCTTTTTATATCCCCAAAGGATGATAAATTACGACTCAAGTGGAAGTATTATAATCAAGGCAAAAGAAGGATATTCTATAATAC
>CAMWMY010000045.1 GCA_947175465.1 uncultured Erysipelotrichaceae bacterium
TTTGAAGTATTAAACTAAAATTTTTAATATATTAGGAAAGAGTCCCTACATAATAATAGGGGCTTTTTTTTATGAAAAGGTAAAGATAATAAAAAGATAAAAAAAAGGTTTGCTTTTAAGAAAAAAAAAGAGCATAATAAACATACACGACTTTAAAGTATTGATTTTTAGAATACTAGGTATATTTTTATGATCAATAGAAAGAAACTGTGTATTTTATAAAAAAGAGATTGTAAAAGATGCTAAAGTGTGTACAATAAATATGAGATATATAGAATGTATACAATATAGAGAAAAGAAGGGAAAGTATGGTAGGATATCTTCATTCTATTTTTGGTTTTAAAAAATTAACACCTGCACAAAAAATTGTAGCGAGTTTCCTTCTCGTTATTGTCGTAGGAACCGCTTTATTAATGTTGCCAATTTCAAATCAAGATGGGCAAGTCTTAGGCTTTGTAGACGCATTGTTTACAGCGACAAGTGCCACATGTGTAACTGGATTAGTGACAAGTGTTACATCACAGCAGTTTACAAGTTTTGGCCACCTTGTGATTCTTATTTTGATTCAAATTGGTGGTTTAGGATTAATGACCTTGATGGCCGTTTTTATTTTAATGCTTAAAAGCCGTCTGACAATGCGAGAGAAAATCACAGTAAAAGAAATGTTGAATCAAGATAATGTTTTTGATATGCGGTCCTTCATTCTTGGGATTATGAAATATACTTTTCTTTTTGAAGGGATTGGAGCTCTTTGTTTATCTTTCCGTATGATTCAAGATTTTGGATGGCTTCATGGTATATCCAAGGCTATTTTTCTATCGGTATCAGCGTTTTGTAATGCGGGATTTGATACTGTAGGAGATTCTAGCTTAGTCGCTTATGGAAGAGACCCTTTAGTAGCGATACCGATTATGGTGTTGATTGTGCTTGGAGGAATTGGATTTACGGTTTGGTTCGATGTACGAGATAAATGTAAGCCCCTTTTCAAACGACAAATATCTTTTCGTAAATGGAAGAAGAGTTTATCTTTGCATACCAAAGTTGTTTTCTATATGACAGGTTTTTTAATTCTTTTTGCGGCCTTTGTTATTTTTGTGAGTGAGATGAACAATCCACAAACCTTACAAGGAATGAGTTTCCCTGAACAAGTTATGACAAGTTTTTTTGAATCAATTGCATTACGAACAGCAGGATTCTCTTCGATTATTTATAGCTCTTTAAATGTAGCTACAAAATTCTTTATGTTAATTATTATGTTTATTGGAGGTTCTCCTGGAGGAACCGCTGGAGGAATTAAGACAACGACCGTGGCAATCTTTCTTTTGTTTTTTTGGACATCTTTACGAGGAAAAGAAGTTACGACTTTAAAAAGAAGAACCATTCAAAAAGAAGTAGCGATACGTGCTTTAAGTATTTTTACGATTAATATTATTGTCTTGTTTATGGGGATTTTCTTCCTTTGTTTAACAGAAGCACAAAGTTTTCTAGATATTGTTTTTGAAGCAGTAAGTGCTATGGCGACAGTAGGGTCATCTTTAGGGATTACAGCTGATTTAACGGTTATAGGAAAACTTATTATCATTGTGATGATGTTTGTAGGAAGGGTAGGAATTACAACTTTACTTATTTCTTTTATTAAACCAAAACAAGCAAGAAATACAGATCATGTTACATTTCCAACAGGAAATGTGATTGTAGGATAAGGAGATTATATGAAAAGTTATCAGGAAAAACAGTATGTTGTTTTAGGACTTGGTATTTTTGGATCAACGGTAGCGAAAACATTAAGTTCTTATAATTATGAAGTAATTGCATTAGATAAGAATATGAAGTGTGTAGATCGTTTGAAGGATATTGTAACGCAAGCTGTACAATGTGATATTACCGATATTAATGAACTTCGTTTAGCAGGTGTTGAAGATTGTGATGTAGCGATTGTTGGGATGGGAAATCACTTAGAAGAAACCATTTTAGCAATCATCAACTTAAAAGAATTAGGTGTGAAAGAAATTGTTGTAAAAGCGAAAAACAAACGTTGTGAACAAATCTTTTTAAGTGTTGGTGCAAGTAAAATTGTAAGGCCAGAAAAAGAAATGGGAGTTATTGTTGCGAAGCGCTTTTTAAATAATAATATTATTAGTATTATCGATATAGATGATGAATACAGTGTAATGGAAATTAATGCACCACAAAAATGGGTAGGAAAGTCATTAATTGATTTAGATGCAAGAAGAAAATATGGTATCAATGTCATTGGTATTCGTAAACAGGGAGAAGCGAAATTAAACATTTCACCAGAAGCTGAATATGTTATTGAAGAACATGATCACTTAATGGTAATTGCTGATTTGTATACATTTGAAAAATTTAATTTTATGAATAAAGTATAAGATATGTTAGGAATATTACTAGCATATCTTTTTTTAGGTAAAATTTTGCACTCTTCTTTCATACATTATAAAAGGAGGGTAATATGGTAGAGATTAAAAATATAAAAGTAAATGAATTTCATTTTATGGGAATCCAGATTTTATTACCTGGCTATCCTTTATTTATGATTACATCAACACATAGTGTACTAGCAACAGACATCTTTGATATATCTTATTTTGAAAAAGGAGAAAGGCATGTAGCGGTGGTGCTTACTTCTTATTGTTATGGTTTTAAAGAATTACAAGAGGCTCATGTAATTGCGATGAATGAAATTGCGCGAAATAAGGGTGTGCAGATAGGAATGACAGGAAAAGAGGCTTTATATTTGTGTGAAAAAGAAGAAAAAGAGTAAACGTTTTTATAAAGTTTGGCTATGCGTTATCATTTTCCTATTTTTGCTAATTGCGTCGTTAAAGTATTTGAATACTTATATTGAGCCTAGGCTTCAAGCGATTGCGAAGCAACATGTGAGCTTTGCCATTAACAATATTGTAAAAGAAGTTTTAAAAGATATGGAATACCGTCATGAAGATTTAAGTACATCGACTCTTGATGATAAAGGAAATGTGGTAAGTATTGAATATAATTCTTACAAGTTAAATCAAATCTTATATGCAGCATTAAATACGATTGATGATGCTTTACAGGCAGCCCAAGATGGAAAGGCGGATCCTACAACAGAAGAAATTTTTTATGAAGATGGGATTATTTATCAAATTCCTTTAGGATCTTTAACACGAATATCCTTTTTTTCTACATTAGGGCCTAATATACCAGTAAAAATGAATATGTTGAATGATGTAACTGGGGAGATTCAAACGTTTTCAGAGCCGTATGGGGTAAATAATACAATGATCAAAGTTGTTTTATCTGTTCAGGTACGAGCACAAGTGATTACTGTACTTGGGGTTGGTGAGTTAGAAACAAAAACCCAAATACCAATTATTATGCAATTAGTAAATGGGCGGGTACCGGTTTATTTGCCAAATACAATATCAAATCAAGAATAAAAAAAACAGCTGAAGCTGTTTTTTTAGAAAAGATGGGGGTCTATTTGATTGCGTCCTTCACGATATGAATGTAATCGATTAGTAGAAGGGCCTTTGATTACCTCTCCTGTATAAGAATAACGTGATCCATGACATGGGCAATCCCATGTTTTATCTTGTTGATTAAAAATACAAATACAGCCTAGATGAGGACAAGTAATATCGACAATATATAACTCATCTTGTTCATCGCGATAAACACCATAAAGATGATTTTGAATTTCAATTACTCTCGCTTGTCCTTTTTGTGGATATTCTTTATCACAAGGTTGTAATTTCCCTTTTACAAATTCATAAGCAACATTCATATTTTCTTTTAAGAAAGTTAAAGAGAAAAGGGAGGAAAGACGATGAGGGTCAAATAATTTACGATAAGGGGATGGCTGCTTTAGTAAGTATGCACAAAGTAGTTTACCTGCAATATTAGAAGTTGTATTCCCCCATTTACAATAACCAGTAGCTATATATAATTGATCATTATTTTTTTGAAGCTTTCCAATATAGGGCAGATGATCAAAAGTCATATAGTCTTGTGTGGACCACATATCTTCAAAGTGCTCAATACCGAACATCTTTTTTGCCCTTTGTACATAGTCGGGGTCTTCTTTTGCAAATTGCCCTGTTTTATGACTGTTTCCTCCTACCATAAGACATGTTTGCCCTTGGATAGAAAATGCATGTAGGGAAATGGAAGGGGATTCTGTATTAATTAACATGTCATCTCCATAGTTTGCTGTTGTAGGGGTACATAAAATAGAAGATGACATAGGATAGGTCTTCGCAAATAAGAATTGATGCTGATCATAAAAAGGAAATTGTGTAGCTTGCACAATATTTCTTGCATATATTTTTCGATGATTGCACAAGGCGATATAAGTGCCATTTTCTTCAATAATATTGGTAACAGGGGAGTGCTCATAAATTGCGATTTCTTTTTTTGTAAGAATGTCTGCTAGGGCAATCATATATTTCAATGGATGAAACTTCGCTTGCTCAGGAAACATGATACCGGCTTGTATTGTAAGTGGATACTGTACGGTATCAATAAAGGAACATGGAATATTTAAGTCGATACATGCTTGATATTCATCTTGAAGATTTGGAACTTTTTCACTTTCCTGTGTGAATAAAACACTATTGCAGCGTTTAAAATCACAATCAATTTGATGTTTATGAACAATCTCTTCAATCGATTCAATAGCTTCCATGTGTGCATCATAATATTGTTTTGCAAGAGTATAACCATATTTTTGAATTAATGATTTATAAATAAGTCCATGTTGTGCAGTTAACTTACATGTATTACGTCCACTTGCACCATAACCGATACAATCTGCTTCTACGATGATAAACTGTTTCATTGCTTGAGATAAATAATAACCTGTTGTTAAACCGGTAAGACCTGCTCCAATGATTAAAGTATCTATATACACATCTTGTTCGATTTTTGGATACGATGTTTTAGGAGTATCTTTTATCCATTTTGATGCATTCATATCATCACCTCTATGAAATAGTATGCTATGTTTTTTCACAATTATAAGAGGATGGAACATTTTATAAAGAAAATTTAATAAGCAAGCCTTCTTCACTTTTTTTAAGAAGCTACATATATTGAAGTAAATGTAATCAATAGAAAGGAAGAAGATTATGGAGAAGAAGGAATGGGGGTTTGTATTGAGTGGTGGAGGAGCGAAAGGCGCTTATGAAATCGGTGTTTGGAAGGCTATACGAGAATTAAAGTTAGAGAAGATGATTACGGCTGTTTCAGGAACTTCGGTCGGCTCTTTAAATGCGGTTTTGTTTGCCCAAGGAGATTATGAGAAGGCAGAACAAATTTGGTCTACGATATCGATGGAAAAAATTTTATCACCAAAAGAATTAAAAGCAGTTGATATCAAAGAAATAGATGAAGAAGTGAAATCTTTGCTTGTACAAGAAGTAATGCCACACGTACCGAAACCAATACGTGTGATTGTATCATGGATTAAAAATATAGATCATGCATTATGTAAGCTTTTATTACCAGCTTATCTTGTATCGTTTGCGAAAAAATCATTTCCTATTTATACGGCAATGAAGCTTGTGCCAATCTTTTTAACATGTGTTCATCAATTTCTTTCTATTACCTCTTTTCAAGAAGCGTTTCAAGTTGCATCCTATATCTTTCGAACAATCTTAGGAGATGGTTTATTTTCACAAGATGGATTAGAGGCCATCATTCATCAAAATGTCGATCTTGATAAAATAAGAAAGAGTAAGATAGCGATTTATATGCATACTTATAATATAAGCAAATTACAAGAAGAAACTTTTTATATTGATGAAAAGAATTTGCAAGACTTAACAACGATCATGTTAGCTAGTAGCGCGATTCCAATTATATACGAAGATGTTTTGCTTCATGGGGATAAATATATTGATGGAGGGATGCCACTTATTGGCAATAATGTCCCTGTGAATACTTTATACGAGAAAGGATATCGAAATTTAATTGTTGTTGGAATGGATGAAGATATGGATGAAATAGAGGGCTATGAGGGAAGTCGTATTTATTTAGTAAAACCGAAAAAATCACTAGGAGGAGCTTTTTGTGGAACACTTAATTTTCAAAGCAATTATACAAAGAAGTTAATTAAAAAAGGATATGAAGATGCAATGGCTTTATTAAAAGAAATACAAAGCGTGTAAATTGATAAAGAAGGTGGACAAATATAAGAGAGAATGTAGTATAATAAATAATATACATGGAATGGAAAGGAGCTTTGCAATGTATCAAAAGTGTTTGGAATTGTTAAAGCAAAGAAAGGTTACGTTAGACGATATTGTTGAGTGTGTTATGTTTTTACAAAAGCCATATATTTCAAGTTTAACCCAAGAAGAGTGTAAAGAAGCAATCATTGCGGTTTTACATAAACGTGAAGTACAACATGCGATTATTACGGGATTATATCTTGATCAAGCTGCTGAGTGTAATCTTATCAGTGATTCTAATTTAAAAAGTCTTTTAATGGAAGATAATGCTCTTTATGGGGTCGATGAAGTATTAGCATATGGAATTTGTAATTTATATGGTTCCATTGCCTTAACGAATTATGGCTATATCGATAAGGTAAAGCCAGGAATTATTGGAGAAATGAATAAATCACATCAAAAATGTAATACGTTTTTAGATGATATTGTTGGAGCTATTGCAGCATCAGCTGCATCCAAAATTGCACATACAAAATGAGAGGTTTTAGATGATGAAAAAGAGATGGATAAGCAGCTTTATATTAGTTTTTCTATTAACAGCATGTAGCTCTTTTACGAATAAAGAATATATGCAACACACAAGTGTAAAAGAAGTATTTCAAAAAATACAACGAGAAGATAATAGTTTTTTATTATTGTTGACGACAAACAAGTGTTATTCTTGTGAAGAATATATGAAAGTGATCGATACGATACAAAAAGAAACACCATTTCCTATTTATTATATTAATGTTGATCAAGAAGATGAAGATAAGCTAGAAGAATTAAAAATTATGATTGGGCATTATAATGAGCTACCGATGACATATTATTTTAATAAGGGAGAAGTTAGCCAAGAGAATATAAAAGTTGGGTATGTTGAGCCAGAAGTTTTAAAAGAATGGTTAAGAAAGTTGCAGGTTATTGAATGAATAAGATAATTGATGTTGTTACAACAAAAGAGGATGTTAAGCTTCATTTACAAAGTCTAGGGATTCAAAAAGGAATGCTTGTCCTTGTGGATGCCGCTATTCATAATTTTGGTTATGTTAGTGGTGGAGCACAGGCGATTATCGAAGCTTTGATGGAGATTGTCGGCTATGAAGGGACTATCGTTATGCCTTCTTTTACAATGGAGCACATGGATCCTTCTTGTAAAAGCGAATATCGTATTGAGCGAGAGCATTGGGAATATATACGTCAAAACCCTATGGCCTTTCATCGCAAATTAAGTGCCCCTACAAGTCAAGATGCTCTTGTACATCAGTTTATGCGTAATGAAGCGATTGCACGTTCTTGTCATCCACTTTATTCTTTTGTCGCATGGGGAAAATATGCCAAGCTGTTATGTGATAAACACCCTTTACACTTTGGTTTATCAAAAGATTCACCATTAGGGAAGATTGTAGATTTGAATGGCTATGTATTGCTTTTAGGCTGTGATTATAAAGAATGTACAATGTTTCATTTGGCACGCTATCATGGAGAACAATTACCGATTAAGGTCGTTAGTGCAGCAATCCAGCAAAATAAACAAGTTGTTTGGAAAGACATGCTTGATTTAGAACTTGTAAATGATGATTTTTCCATTATTGGAGAAGCGATGGAGGAGCGAAAAGTTGTGAAAACATCTTATTTAGGAACAGGAAGATGTCGGTTCTTCAGTGCACGAGAAGCTGTGCGTATTGCTAGTGCTTATTTTAATATTCAATAGGAATAGTTTAAGGACTATTCTTTTTATTATCTTTTTTCTTATAAGATAAACTTCTTAAATAAGAGAAGTAGAAATTTAAATTATTTTAATTTTTATAAAGTGTTTCTTCATAGTAGTTGATTTTTTTATATATTATTTTGTCTAATAAATGCTTTTTTTACGTTAGTTATTTCTTTATGTATTGTATATCATTTTTTTACATGTTATAGTAAAAACTAAAGAG
>CAMWMY010000046.1 GCA_947175465.1 uncultured Erysipelotrichaceae bacterium
AATAACTTCTATTTTTTTTGATACTTTAGTGTTATAATAGGTATACTGATTTTAGAGGTGATGATGATGGTATTTATAGAAATAGATGAGAAAGAGTTTATAGAGTTTGCTAGTAATTATGAGAAAAGGAATTTTTGGCAAACTGCACAAATGGGTACGTTGAGAGAGAAAAAAGGGTGGAAAAAAGAGTATGTTGCTGTCAAGAATGCAGAAGGAAAAATAATAGGAGCAGCTATGTTACTATCACGCGCTACCATTTTTTATTTTCGAATATATCAAGCACTAAGAGGTTTTTTAATTGATTATCATAATAAAGAAATTAGTACTTTTTTTCTTAAGGAATTAAAGAAATATTTAAAAAAGAAAAAGTGTCTTTATTTTTCTGTTGATCCATATATTCCTTATATTGAACGCGATATTGATGGGAATGAAGTGAAAGATGGTTTTCATAATCAAGATATTATAGATATGTTTTTAGAGCTTGGCTTTTTACATAAAGGGTTTACAAAAGGATTCGAAGATGAAGTAGAACCAAGATGGATGTTTGTATTACCTTTAGCCAATAAAGATAAAGACACGATTTTAAAAGAGATGAGGCACCAAACTCGTTGGAGTATTCAGCGTAGTTTAAAATATGCTATTGAAATTCAAGAGTTATCAGTAGAAGAATTACCTATATTTGCAAAACTTATGGATCATACTGCAGGAAGAAGAGGCTTTTTTTCAAGAGATTTAAGTTATTATGAAGAAATGTATAAGGAATTTGGGAAAGAGCATATCAAATATATAGTTGCAAAATTAAATGTTAAAAAGTGGGTAGAAAGTGAAAAACAAAATCTTTTACATGAACAAGAAGAGTTAAAGGATGTAGAAGAGATATTAGCAAAGACACCGGATAATAAGAAGCATTTAAAGAAGCGAAAAGTATTACTTGAAAATATTGATATGTATCAGAAGAAAGTTATGCAGGCGGAACAGTTATTAAAAGATGAAGGGGAAGAGTTAATACTTGTAGGCGCTATGTTTGTTTTATATGGAAATGAAGTTATTTATTTATTTAGTGGTGCTTATGAGCAATATATGCAATTCCGTGCTTCTTATGCAATGCAATGGTATATGATTCAATATGCTATTGACCATGGATACACTTTGTATAATTTTTATGGTACAAGCGGTATTTTTGATGAGTCTGCTGAAGATTATGGAGTGTATAGGTTTAAATGTGGTTTTGGAGGAAATGTAGTAGAATTAATAGGAACTTTTGTGCTTCCTGTACATAGATTTTGGTATTTTTTGTATACAAAGTTAAAAAAGTAAGGAGATAAAAATATGGAGTATCAGTTTATTGAACAAGTAAATGAAGAAGATCATGATACCTTTATCAAGGCCCATCCTTTATGCAGTTTATTGCAGTCTAGCAAATGGGCGAAAGTAAAACAAAATTGGGATAGTATCCGTTCAGGGGTAAAAAATGAGTATGGGGAACTTGTTCTTTGTTCACTGATTTTAATAAAGCGTTTGCCTTTAAACTTTTCTTTCTTTTATATCCCTAGGGGTCCTATAGCTGATTTTCAAAATAAGGAATTGCTTGCTTTTTATTTTGAACATGTGAAGAAATTGAGTAAGCGATATCGATGTTTATTGATTAAAGTGGATCCAGGGCTTCATGTGAATGATTATTTATCTTCAGATTATAATACAAATCATTATCCAGAAACGAAAGAATATTTAGAGGTAATGAAGGTGTGTGGTGCAATTCATCAAGGGTTTGTGATGTCTATTGGGGATAGTATTCAACCTCGTTTTCAAGCCAATGTCTATAGAGCTGAAAACTTTGAAGAGACTTTGCCTAGACATACTCGTCGTTTAATAAAAGATGCTTTGAAAAGAAAGGTTGAAGTTGTGATTGGAGGCAAAGAATATGTATCTACTTTTGCCAAGCTTGTAGCTTTAACGGAGGAGAGAAAAGGTGTATCTTTGCGAAGTGAACAGTATTTTCAATCTTTATGTGATATTTATGGTTCCCGTGCCAATATTATGTTGGCTAGAGTGAATTTATCAAGTTTGTGTCAGGAATATATGCAGAAGTATGAGGAAATTGAAAAAGAAATAGCTTCTTGTGAGCCTCATGCAAAGAAGAAGATTCGTCGCTTAGAAGATATGCGTGCTGCTTTGCAAAAAGATATCAAGGAATTTCAAACTATATTAGAGCAGGTGAA
Source organism: uncultured Erysipelotrichaceae bacterium (assembly GCA_947175465.1). Lineage (GTDB taxonomy): Bacteria > Bacillota_I > Bacilli_A > Erysipelotrichales > Erysipelotrichaceae > CAMWMY01. Next base: position 2,220 of record CAMWMY010000046.1, read on the forward strand.
TGGGAAAGAAGGATGGATTTTTATTGCGGGTGTTCTTTCGATTCGCTATGGGCATACTTGTGAAATGTTATATGCGGGAATGGATCAAAGGTTTAAAAAGTTTATGCCGCAATATTATTTGTATCAAGAAAATATGAAATGGGCATTTGAAAATGGGTGTGAAAGTTGTAATATGGGAGGAATAGAAGGAAGTTTACAAGATGGGCTTACAAAGTTTAAGGATAATTTTCGGCCTATTATTAATGAGTTTATTGGAGAGTTTGATATTCCTACGAATAAGCTTTTATATCCGTTTGTAAAAATAGCTTATAAGTATATGAAAAGGAGATTGATGTAAAGAGGAAGGGATAGGATGCAAAAAAAAATACAAATACATAGCCTTGAAGAAACAAAGCAACTAGCTGAGAAATTAGCCCTTTTTGTAAAGCCTGGTTATCTTATTACGATGTTAGGAGATTTAGGTGCAGGGAAAACAACCTTTACGAAATATTTAGGACAAGCCTTAGGGGTGAAGAAAACGATTAATTCACCTACATTTACCATTTTAAAAGAGTATCAAGGAAAGTTTCCAATTTATCATATTGATGCGTATCGTTTAGAAGGGATGGAACAAGATTTAGGTTTAGAAGATATTGTAGAAGGAGATGGATTGTGTATTGTAGAATGGCCGTCTTTTTTAGAGTATTGTTTACCTAAAGAAAGAATTGAAATTGAAATTAGAAGATCATCTGAGGAGGGCCGTGATGTTTATATACGTGTTATAGGAGATAAATATGCGGCTATAGAGGAGAATATGCTATGAGAACCTTATGTATGGATAGCGCACATAAGCATTTAGTAATTGCTTTATATCAAGATGAGACATTAGTAGCTTCTTGTGAAAAAGAGGCTTGGAAACAACAGTCTGAGTGTATTTTTCCAGAGTTAATCAAATTAATGGAAAGTATAGGTTGGACAAGTGATGATCTTGATCAAGTAGTGATTACGAAAGGGCCTGGAAGCTATACAGGAGTTCGTATTGCGATGAGTATAGCGAAAGTATTATGTACAACGAAACAACTTCCTTTGTATACGATATCGACTTTTCATATGTATGCGGGTCTTTGTGAGGATGCACTTGTGTTATTAGATGCAAGAAGTTCTCGTGTATATTATGGAAGGTTACATAAAGGAGCTCTTGTGGAAGAAACGATTCATACCATTGAAGATGTGAAAAAAGAAGTAGCATCTTCGCATATGACTTTGTATGGAGATACGGATTTAATTGGAAAGGAAGCAGCTGAAGCATCCTTTGCGAAGAACTTTATGCTTGTGAAAAATTTTTGGCAGAGAGTGGAAAATATTCATACGTTGGTTCCTACTTATTTAAAAGAACAAGATGCTTATAAGGGGAATTAAATGATTAGAGCGATGGAAATTGCCGATGTGGAAGCTGTTTTATGTATTGATCAAGAGTGTAAGGCAAGCAATTGGAATAAGCAACATTTTCATTATGAGCTTGAAGAAAATGCTTTTTCGCAACTATATGTTTTGGAAGAAGATAATGAGATTTTGGGTTTTATTGGTTTTTGGATTACGTTTGAACAATGTCAATTAACTAACATTGCTATTGCAAAGAAATGGCAAGGAAAAGGCTATAGTAAGATATTAATGAAGCATATGATTCAAAAAGCACAAGAAGCACATTGTGAGCATATTAGTTTAGAAGTGCGCAAGAGTAATCATCGAGCACAACAGTTATATCGCTCCTTTGCCTTTATAGAAGTAAATAAGCGAGAGCGATATTATACAGATAATTATGAGGATGCGATTATTATGGTAAAAGGTTTGGGAGGTGAATGAGAATGAAAACGACTAAAATATTAGCTATTGAATCAAGTTGTGATGAAACAGCGGTTGCGATAGTAGAAGATGGGAATAAAATTTTATCGAGTGTAGTTGCGACACAAATTGATGTTCATAAAGAATTTGGAGGAGTTGTGCCTGAAGTCGCAAGTCGTATTCATATTGAAAATATATCAATGGTGCTTGAAAAAGCATTAAAAGAGGCTAAGCTTACGGTAGAGGATGTAGATGCGATTGCAGTGACACAAGGTCCTGGATTAATGGGATGTTTACATGTAGGTGTACAAGCAGCCAAGACATTAGCATGGGCCTATCAAAAGCCTTTAGTGCCTGTGCATCATATTAGTGGGCATATTTATGCGAATAACTTTATTACTAAGCTTCAGTACCCTTTGCTTGCTTTAGTTGTTTCAGGAGGTCATACAGAGCTTGTTTATATGAAGGATGAATGGCAATTTGAAATTCTTGGAATGACGCAAGATGATGCGATTGGAGAAGCTTATGATAAAGTTGCTAGAGTTTTAAAGCTTCCTTATCCAGGAGGGCCACAAATTGATCGTCTTGCGAAAGAGGGAAAACCTCTATATACGCTTCCAAAGCCTAAAACAGAAGGGGAATATGACTTTTCTTTTAGTGGATTAAAAAGTGGTGTATTACAATTTATCGATCGTTGTCATAAAAAACAAGAAACTTATACAGCTGCTGATCTAGCTTGTTCTTTCCAAGAAACTGCACTGCAACAAATTGTAGAAAATGTATGTCATGCACTTGATGTTTATCAGCCTAAACAATTATTAGTTGCAGGAGGCGTTGCGGCGAATTCTCGATTACGCTCTTTAGTTCTTGAAGATATTGCGAAGAAATATGAGCATATAGAATGTATTGTGCCACCACTATCATATTGTACAGACAATGCCGCAATGATTGGAGCTGCAGGGTATGTTGCTTATCAACATGGTCAACAAGCAGACTTTTCACTTACCGCATGTCCAGGAATTGATTTGTAAGCATTTTATGATACAAACTGCTTTGAAGTGCAATTTGTTCACGAATGTAGAAAAGTATGGTATACTGAACACAGGTGGTAAAAATGTCAAATAAAAATGTGCCAAAGGCGACATTGCAAAGATACCCTGTGTATTTGAAGGCTCTTCGCAAGTTAAAGAGTTCTGGGACAGAGCGTATTATGTCGAAAGAGTTGGCAAGTGTAGTAAATATTGAATCGACTACGATACGACGTGATTTTTCTTTTTTAGGAAATTTGGGGAAGCAAGGTTATGGTTATGATATTAATCGTTTGATTGAGATTTTTAATCAACAGCTTGGAATGGATTTCGATGAAAAAATTATTCTTGTTGGTGCAGGGAATCTTGGTCGTGCATTAATGAAATATAATAAATGGAATTATGTTGTTGGAGAGATTACATGTGCTTTTGATGTGAATCCTGATCGTCAAGGGGTTCGTTTTGGAGTACCTGTATACGATATGGCTGATTTAGAGGAAAAAATTCCATCAGGCTGTCGAATTGCTATTCTTGCGATATCTTCTGATATCCAAAAAACGCTTGATCGCCTTATCGCTTGTGGAATTATTGGAATTGTTGATTTTACGCATGAACATATTCAAGTACCAAAAGGTATTGTATTAAAGAGTGTAGATGTGGTATCATCTATACAAGAGCTTGTTTTTGAAACAAATTCATTAAATAAATAACTGAGAATTAGGACGATATGAAGGATATCTTGCAAAGCGATTCTGTGATGGTGAAAGGCAGAAGAAGATCTTCATGGAGAACACCTAAGGAGTTGGATCGAAGAAATAAAAGTAGGCGATCTCGCATAAAAAGCGTTATCTTTAATGAGATGCATATACGATGTATATGAATCAGGATGGTACCGCGTTTTTTACGTTCCTGTTTAGGAACTTTTTTTATTATAAGGAGGAAATAAGATGTTTGAATTTATGACTATTCGCGAACTTTATGAAATTGTGTTTCGTGGTTCACATGTAGAGCTTGATACATTAGAATATATCAAGTTACAAGGATGGATACGTACGAACCGTTGTAGTGGAAAACTTGGGTTCATTGAAATGAATGATGGTACTTATTTTCGCAATGCACAACTTGTGTATAAAGCAGAATTAAAAAACTTTAAAGAAGTTTCTAAATTTGCGACAGGTGCTGCAATTAGTGTTATAGGGAAGTTTAAAGTTACACCTGATGGGAAACAACCTTTTGAAATTGAAATTACAGAAATTGTATTAGAAGGAGATTGTGATGTGGATTACCCATTACAGAAAAAACGTCATAGTTTTGAATATATGCGTGAAATTGCACACTTAAGACCAAGAGCAAATACGTATTATGCTATTTATCGTTTACGTTCTGTTTTATCAATGGCTATTCATGAGTTTTTCCAAAACCAAGGATTTGTATATGTGCATACACCAATTATTACAGGAAATGATGCAGAAGGTGCAGGAGAATCTTTCCGTGTTACAACACGTAGTGATGATCAATATGAAAAAGATTTCTTTGCGAAACCAGCTTCATTAACTGTATCTGGACAATTGCATGTGGAAGCCTTCGCAATGGCTTTTCGTGATGTGTATACTTTTGGGCCAACGTTTCGTGCAGAGAATTCAAACACTCCAAGACATGGAAGCGAATTTTGGATGATTGAGCCAGAAATTGCTTTTGCGGATTTAGAAGATGACATGGAACTTATTGAAGATATGGTGAAGTACTGTATTGAATACGTATTAGAAAATGCTCCAGAAGAAATGGCCTTTTTTGAGAAGATGATCGATGCGGATTGTATTCAAAGAATTACAAAGGTGAAAGATTCTGCATTTAAGCGTATGACATATAGTGATGCGATTGAAATTTTAAAAGAAGCAGATGTAACTTTTGAATATCCAGTAGAATGGGGAATGGATTTACAATCAGAACATGAGCGCTATATTTGTGAAAAGGTTGTAAATGGACCAGTCTTCCTTACCGATTATCCAAAAGATATTAAAGCTTTCTATATGCGTCTTAACGATGATGGAAAAACAGTAGCTGCTTGTGATTTATTAGTTCCAGGTGTAGGGGAACTTGTAGGTGGAAGTCAAAGAGAAGAGCGCTATGATGTTTTAAAGAAACGTATGGAAGAAATGGATATGGAGCTAGAATCTCTTCAATGGTACATGGATTTACGTCGCTATGGTGGATGTAAGCATGCAGGATTTGGTTTAGGGTTTGATCGTTTCTTAATGTATTTAACAGGTGTTCAAAACATACGTGATACAGAACCATTCCCAAGAACACCAAGAAATTTAAATTATTAATAAAGAGTAGATCGCATAGAATACTTTCGTTTTAAATATTAATCGAGATTATAAATATCTCAAAAATAATTGAACATTAGCACCATAATTACGGTGCTTTTGTTTAATAAGATGAGCTTGAAAAGAGTTTCAGAAAAGGAAGAAAGGTTAGAGTTTGAATATTTAGATAGATAAAGCTCAATCATTTTTCACATAGTAACCCCTCTTTTATAGAAAAGATTATTTATAATAATTGAATTCAATATCTATTCAAGTATGCCATTAAAGTTTCATATTTGGTATATAGTCTCATTAAAATATTACGTTGTGAGGTGCCATTATGAGGATTGAAATTATAACTTCAAAAATTGAATTAACTTCTGGACAAAAAAGTGCAATAACTAGATTTGTTAATAATAATTGTAGTTATTATTATTTTCTAAACTTTATTCTAATGACAAATGGAAATGTTAAAGATGCAATTAAACTCTATCATTTAGATATTGAATTAAGAAATATTATTTTAAAACAAATGCTTAATTTTGAATTACAAATGAAAAAGAAATTATTGGTAGAAATATATAAAGTTGATTCATCATATGAATGGGATAATCAAGATTTCTATATACCCCATTTTAATTTTCAAACGCAGGGTATTTCCAATTTTAGTAAAATGGTAAG
>CAMWMY010000047.1 GCA_947175465.1 uncultured Erysipelotrichaceae bacterium
CTATAAGGAGCCGCATGAATCACTTTTCCTGGATTTCCACTACTGTCTAAAACAAAAGCATAATCAATAGGACCATAAGCATTGGTATCGAAGGCTTTGGCACCAAACAATCCTGTTTCTTCCGCAATACTAAAAACCATAATGATTTCAGGGTGATCAAGATTTTGTTCTTGAATTTGATGAATAAGCTCTAAAATAGCAACAATTCCACTTTTATCATCCCCACCAAGTATACTTGTTCCATCTGTTTTAATTATACCATCTTCAAGAATTGGATGAATCTTTGTACAAGGAGAAACCGTATCCATATGGGCAGATAATAAAACTCTTTTCTTTCCTGGTGCTTTAAGAACACCAATAATATTTCCACTATTGCCATCAATTGTTTTCCCAGCATTATCTTCATGAGCTTCAATATTATGTTGTTTTAAATATTGTATTAAAAAATCAGCCATCTTTCTTTCTTTTCCACTTGGAGAAGAAAGTGATGCCATCTCTAAAAAGGTTTTTGTAACTCTCTCTTTATTAATCATATCATTTCCTTCTTTCTAATATTTACACATTTCTAATTACTTTATAAATTAATTTTTCTTTCTCTACTTTTTGCTTACTCCATACATAACTTTGATAAAAAGCATCTTTCCAATCTTGTGGTAAGTCAAAGTTCGTATGAATCTCTGCTAAAGATTCTCCTTCTTTTACATAATCACCGACTTTTTTTCTTAGCACAATTCCTACTGCTGGATCGATTACATCTTCTTTGGTACTTCTACCTGCACCAAGTTTCATAGCTAAAACACCTAGCTCTAGTGTATGCATGCATTTTATATACCCTTCTTCGATAGATGGTAGTGAAATAATAGAAGTAGCTTTTGGCAATTGTTGAGGATCTAAAATTTGTTGAACATCTCCACCTTGTGCTTCTACTAGCTCTTGTAGCTTTTTAAATCCTGTTCGATCTTCAATTACTTTTCTTAATGTTTCTTCTCCCTGTTCTAGCGAAGAAACAACCTTTGCTTGTAAAAGCATAATGCTTCCAGCTTCTATACATAGCTCCTCAAAATCTTTTGGTCCTTCTCCACATAAAGTAGCGATTGCTTCTTTTACTTCTAATGCATTTCCAATCGCATTTCCTAAAGGTTGATTCATATTAGAAATAACTACATTTACTTCTTTTCCTAAATGATTTCCAATTTTGATCATCATTTTTGCCAGTGCTTCGGCTTGCACCGCATCTTCCATAAAAGCACCAGATCCAAATTTTACATCTAATAAAATTTTATCTGCACCTGAAGCTAGTTTCTTTGCCATAATACTTGATGCAATTAAAGGAAGAGAATTTACGGTTGCTGTAACATCACGAAGAGCATATAATTTTTTATCTGCTGGCACAAGCGAATTACTTTGCCCAACAATCGCTATTCCTATCGTATTCACTTGCTTTTTAAAGCGTTCCTCTTCTAATTGAATTTGAAAGCCTTTAATAGATTCTACCTTATCTAAAGTACCACCTGTATGTCCAAGACCTCTTCCACTCATTTTAGCGATCTTTACACCACAAGCAGCTACCATCGGAAGTAAGCTTAAACTTGTTTTATCTCCTACTCCACCTGTCGAATGTTTATCACATATAATTCCATGAATTTCTTTTAAATCAATAATTTCTCCACTTTCCATCATCGCTTGTGTCAAATAAGCTGTCTCTTCCTCATTCATTCCTTGAAAATAAATAGCCATTAAAAAAGAACTCACTTGATAATCAGGAATTTCATCTGCTGTATATCCTTTAATAAAAAAGAATATCTCCTCTTTTGATAAAGCCTTTCCTACTTTCTTTTTTTCAATTAAATCAAGAAAACGCATATTGTTGCCTCCCTTTACTTTCTTACATAATGCAATAAGGTAAAACCATCCTTCTTCTGCTTTGATTCTATGTTAAACTCTTCTTTATTATACGCTGGAAAATACGTATCGGCAGAATGCTTTCCATCAACAAGTGAAATCCACATTTCATCCACGTAAGGCAAAGCTTGTTCATATATCAAAGCCCCTCCACAAACAAATAGTATTTCTTCTTTCTTTTTATATTCTTCTAACAAAGCAATAAAATCTTCCACTACACAAACATTATCATAAGGAACCTTATAATCTTTTTTCTTTGTCACAACATACGTAAAACGATCTGCTAATGGTTTTTTTAATGATGAAAATGTTACTCTTCCCATGACTATTTTTTGATGCAGCGTTATTTGCTTAAAACACTTTAAGTCTTCAGGTAAATTCCAAGGCATCCATCCCTTATATCCAATCGCACGTTGTTCATCGTGAGCTACAACTAAAGAAATCATTAGACACTTACCTTCCCGACAATTTTTTCATGACATTGATAATTTTCTAAAGTGAAATCTTCTCCTTTAAAATCATAAATACTTTGAATTTCTGGATTTATTTTTAAAGTACAAAGTTTCTTTGGTTCCCTTGTACATTGTAATTGGATTTGTTCAAGATGATTATGATAAATATGTACATCTCCAAAAGTATGAACAAATTCTTTTACTTTATAACCACACACTTGTGCAATCATATGTGTCAATAAAGCATAGGAAGCGATATTAAATGGAACACCTAAAAAAACATCAGCACTTCTTTGATACAATTGACAAGATAAATATTGTTGATCAGCACTTACATAAAATTGTATAAAAGCATGACATGGTGGTAATGCCATATCTTTGATTTGCGCTGGATTCCATGCACTAATAATATGTCTTCTTGAAAAAGGGTTTTCTTTTAACCCTTTAATTAATTCTTCGACTTGATCCACTCCAAAAAAATCTCGCCATTGTTTACCATACACAGGTCCAAGATCGCCATAGCGTTTTGCAAAGGTAGCATCTGTTTTTACTTTCTCAACAAAGGCTTGCATATCTTCTCCAGCATATTCTTTGGATTGCTTATAAGCTTCAAAAGGCCATTCATTCCATATACGTACATTTTTCTCAACGAGAGGTTGAATATTTGTACTTCCTGTTAAAAACCATAATAACTCTTCAACAACAGCTTTAAAATATACTTTCTTAGTTGTAAGAAGAGGAAACCCTTCTCGTAAATCAAAACGCATTTGATAACCAAAAACAGATTTTGTTCCTGTACCTGTTCGATCAATTCGATCTTCTCCATGTTCTAAAATATGTTGACAAAGCTCTAAATATTGCTTCATAAATTGTTCCTTTCCAATGCTTTTAACATTTCTATTTCTTCTTCTGTTAAAAAACGATACTTACCGACAGCTAATGATGCATCTAAAAGAAGAGGTCCCATACGAAGACGCTTTAAATAGCAAACTTCATTTCCTAAACATTTCATCATTCGTTTAATCTGATGATACTTTCCTTCACAAATCGTTAAATAAATTTGATGACGCTCTATAACTTCTACCTTAGCTGGCAAACATTTCTCATCATTTCCAATATCCATCCCCTGCTCTAATAAGTGAATATCTTTTTCTTGTAAGCTATGTTTTAAAATAACAAAATACGTTTTTTCTACATGCTTTTTAGGTGATAATAAGCGATGAGCAAGCTTTCCATCATTCGTTATAAGAAGAAGTCCTTCAGTATCAATATCCAAGCGTCCTACAGGAAAACATCCTTTTAGCAGTGGTTCTTCTATAAGATCAAGAACCGTTGTATGTATATCATCTTGAGTTGCAGAAAGAACGCCAGCTGGTTTATGTAACATGAGATATTGAAACTCTTCCAATTGAATACGCTTATTATCAACACATACGATATCTTGTGGTTGAAGTGAAAAATCACTTTGTGTGCATATTTCATCATTCACACTTACTCTTTTTTTACGTATAAGCACTTTTACTTCTTTTCTTGTTCCATAGCCTGCATGCGCCAGTAATTTATCTAACCTCATCGTTTTCTTTTCACTCTTTCTAAAATATTAGCAAAGTCGATATGAAAAATCATTTGTGGTAATTGGAAATATGAGGTAACTGCAATATAAGCTATGATAGCCAAAAGACCACTGATTCCAAGTTCAATCATCGCTTGTATTCTTCCTACTTCCACTCCATTAAAGCCTAACTGCCTCATTCCAAAAGCAACCAAGGCGATAGTGAAAACACCCATCAATATGAAAATCATTTTTCGAAGTGTATAACGCCATGGTATCTGATGATGCTTCCAAATAGCATACACATCTAAAAGAACAAAAACTCCCATTGAGAAAAGTGTCGATAAAACCGCTCCAGGAAAACCGAGCCATGCAATTAGAGGATAGGTTAATATCACTTTAAGCGTGACTCCAATAACTTGGTTTTGAATATTTTGTTTCCGTAAATCTGCCGACATCATAAGAATTGTAAAGATAGGTGCAATCGTTCCAATTAAGGCTTCTATAGAGTACCATGCTAAGACTTGTGAGCATAGCTCCAAATTTTCTCCTGGATTGTATAATACATAGTAAATTGGCTTTGCGAAAGCAAAAAGACAAAAGGAAATTGGAATTCCAATATATAATACAGAATCTACACAATCTCTTATATGCTTTTGCACGAGTTTTTTATTTTTCTTAGCTATTGCTGTTGTAATATAAGGAATTATAGCAGCTGAAAAACCTGGTGCTAAAATCATTGGAATAGACATCAATTTATTTACCCCTAAAGTAATCGCTCCAATAATAGCATCAGATTGTAAAACATCCCCATGCTGAGCTAAACCTCTTGGTAAAAATATAAGGTTGATGATACTATAGCTATATCCTAAAACAGCAACAAGTAAGTATGGAAAAGCAATAAGGACAAGTTCTTGAAAAATTGCTTTTTTATCCTGATTATGAACAACTTGCTGATTTCGCGTAAGTTTATGAATCTCTTTCATTCTCTTACGATCATAAAACTTCATATGAATAATAGCTAAAATAGCTGAAATACTTGTCGATATAACTCCAAAATAAACAGCCCATATACGTTGTTGCCCAAATATATAAACTGCAATGGCACTTGCCCCTAATAAGAAAATAACACGTGAAATCTGTTCTAAAACTTGTGATAAGGCATATACTTCCATTTCTTTTAACCCTTGATAAAATCCACGTATTCCACTTAATATAGGTACGAAAAATAAAGCAAATGAAATAAGAATTAAGACATTGCGCATAATCATAATTTCATTTTCCGTAGCATTTTGTGAAATCATTAAAGCAGCAAAAGGTTTTGCGAAAAGCATCAAGAAAACCATACTTATAAAACCTAAAACAAGCATCACAGAAGAAGCCATCTTTTTTACAAATAGGGATGTTTTATAATCATTACGCGAAGAATATTTGGCTACTAAAGTTGCAATCGCAAAAGGGAACCCTGCAATAGATACATTTAAAATATAAGAATAAATTTGATAAGCTACACCATAGTAGGTCTGGTTAGCCCCTGTTTCTAAAATCGCATTAAAAGGAATAACATAAATGATTCCAATCAGTTTAGAAACAAAAATACCAGCAGAACTAATAAGTCCACCTGCGATAATCGATTGTTTTTTTGACATAATACTAAGAAGCTGGTTGCTCAACTTGATCATTTGATGAAGCTTGCGTACCTACTGTTTCTTCACCTTGATCTTCATATGTATAATTAAAAAATGCTCTAGTAGTATTTAATTTAGCATAATCTTTCCATGTGACCATCACATTTAAAGTGAATTTAGGAGATGATGATTGCCCACTTAATTGAATTCCACCATAATAGCCATCTTCTTTTTTGGATTGAAAAGGAATCATCGTATATTTTTCATTTGCATCATCGGTAAGTCCTAAATTAGGCATCCATTCCTTATCTGCATCTATATTTTTATTTAAAACCATCATTTCAATATCATACATAGCTACTTTAGGGTTATGAATCGTTACCGTATATTCATAAAATCCATCTTTATTTTTCTCTACTTCTAAACGATGTTCAAAAGGAATATTTGTCGATTCTGCTCCTTTATTATCAATAATGGCTTCCATGAAGCTCTTATAATTATTTAACATTTCTTGCTCTTTCTTCGCTGATCGTTTACATCCACTTAACAATACAGCGATAATTATGCAAAAGATCCCTAATTTTCGCATAAACTCACCTCAAAAAATATTATAGCATAATAATAGTGTGAACGATAAAAAAGATAAGATAATTTTTTCCTTTATATATTACCCTTCCCTTATCTTTATGTGTTTTCTTCTATTTAGAAATCACCACTATAACGTACTCCTCTTATAAACTTCTTTCTTAAACCTTATCCAAAGAAAATCTCTTTTATAAAAAAACTGCCGCTTTTTAGCGAACAGTTTCTTTCTATATACCTTATTCCCCACAATTACAGCGGAAAGATTTACATGCTGTTTCATGAGATTCATTAGGTAATATACAGTCATCACAACAAACGCTTATCGTTTTTGCACAGCATCGATTGTCTTTATGGAATACACATGAATGTACATTACATAAAATTTCTGTCTTATTACTCATAGTAGCACCTCCTCAATAAATAGTCTAACCAGAAGTTTCTTCGTTATCCATATAAATAAGAAGGGCTGAAAAACAGTAAATTTGTTCGTCCTCAACAACACAACTCGATGTGGAAAAGCGAATATCACATACTTTAATTGTCGGATGATCACTTAAAAAATCATTAATGGCATCACTAAGGTCATCTTCATGATCTTCATCAAATACTTTTACTTTTATCATACGATCACCTTGTTTATCCTAACAGAGATTAAGAAAGAAGATCTTCGAATTCTGTCGAAGCCATATATTTATCTAAAACTAGCTGCAAATCCTTTGTTAATGGAACTAGAGGTAAACGAACGGTAAGTGTACATTGCTTTAATTGCATTAACATATATTTTAAAGTAACTGGTGATCCTCCTAAAAAGATATACTCTGCACCATGCACTAGCTTTTCTAATAATGCATGATTTCCTTCTACACACTCTTTCATTTTCTTTAGATGAAGATGAGACATGACAGAAACAATCCCACACATCCCTGCTTCCTTTCCTTCCATAAAGTAATTATCTTCCCCACTATAAATACAAAAATCAGGATATTTTTCATGAAGCTTATAAATATTGGATAAATCATGAGAGGCATGTTTCAATGCTGTAATATTCGAACATGTCTGTAAAAGGCGGTCAATTGTTTCCCATGCAAGTTGTACACCTGTTCTTCCAGGTACATCGTACAACATAATATTAGTTTGAATTTGTGATGCAATCGTTTTGTAATGTTCATATAACCCTTCTTGTGAAGGCTTATTATAATAAGGTGTAACAAGCAATACACCTTCAATATCATAAGCTTGTGCTTTTTGACAAAGGCGAAGTGTTTCTTTTGTATGATTGCTTCCACAACCAAACCATATAGGAACTTGGTGATTACACTGCTCTATTACAAATTCTAAAATTGCAAACTTCTCGTCTTCACTTAAAGTGGGAGCTTCTGCTGTAGTACCACAGACTATAAAACCATCAACACCATCTTGAAGTTGTCTTTGAATAATCTTTTTTAAAGCATCAAAATCAATACTTTCATCTTCTTGAAATGGTGTAATCAAAGCTGTCATAATTTTAAACATAGGCTTCTCCTAGTAAAATAGGTTGTATTTGCTTATTTTTTAAAGCTAATTCACATGTTTTCTCAAGAAGCTCCCAATCAGCAACAACACTATATGCTTTACTATGGGGTGCATCTTGACGAAAAGGGATCACATAAATATACTTTCGATCAATTAAAGAAAAAAAGTTTGCTGCTGAAGCTCCTAATACATCATTACTCGCAATTCCTACAACGACATTTTTTTGGTTACGAATCATCGCTTTAGCTGCTAATGCAACTGGATGATCGTAAATACCATGACATATTCTTGCACACAAAGTAGCTGTCATTGGGGCAATAACCATAAAATCGTAAATATTATCAGGTCCTACTGTCTCTGCTTGTACAATCGTATGCATAACACTTTGTTTGGTAATATCCTGTATCTTATTCACATC
>CAMWMY010000048.1 GCA_947175465.1 uncultured Erysipelotrichaceae bacterium
AAATCATATACGGTGCTTTCTTTAATTTTCTTACCTTTTCCTTCTTTATAATCTCTTATTTCTTCTGTTTTTAAATCTACAAACTCTCTCTTATCTAATTCCCGTATAGCTTTCATTATTTTCTTCATTTTTTCAACACCTTCTACCCCTTTAAGTGTAATAGACTGTGTATCTTCTAAAAAATATCCATATTTTTTATACATTTCATTAATAATATCTACTAGAGTTTTCTCTTGAGATTTATAATAACTAATAACTTCACAAATAAGTACTGCTGTTGATATTGCATCTTTATCTCTAACTAAATCAGTAGATAAATATCCTATACTTTCTTCAAATCCAAATAAAAACTCATTATCAGTATGTTCAAAACTTTTTATTTTTTCTGCTATATATTTAAATCCTGTAAGTACATTTAAGTAATTTGCTCCATAACTATGTACTATTTTTTTGGCCATATTAGTTGAGACAATCGTTGATACTATATAACCTTTACTATTATCTTTGCCTTGTTCTTCTCTTGATTTTAATATATATTCAATTAATATTGAGCCTATCATATTCCCTGTAAAATAAACATAATCACCTTTATGTTTTACATATGCCCCGACTCTATCTGCATCTGGATCAGTTGCTAATACAACGTCTGCTTCTATTTCTTTAGCTATTTTTAAACCACTACTAAATACACTTTTATCTTCTGGATTTGGATATGGTGCTGTTGTAAAATTAGAGTCTGCTACTTTTTGTTCTTCTACAATATTGAATTCTTTGTATCCTGCTTTTTTTAATGCAAGCTCCACAGGTATTGTACCTGTCCCGTGTAATGGAGTATATACTATTTTTATATCTTTCTTTATGTCTTTATTCACTACTCTACTTATTACTTTTTCTATATATTCGCTATCCATCTCTTGGTCTATAAAATTTAAAAATCCTTTATTTATAGCCTCTTCTTCTGTTAATATCTTTATCTCACTAAAGTCTTTTACCTTGTTTACATATGAAATTAACTCTGCATCTTTAGGACTTACAAGCTGTGCTCCATCTTCACCATAAACTTTATATCCATTATATTCTCTCGGATTATGACTTGCTGTTATCATTATTCCTCCTATGCAGTTTTTTGATCTAACTGCAAACGATAACATTGGAGTTGGTCTTAAGTTTTTAAAAACATATGTTTTTATTCCGTTACCATTTAAAACTAGACTAGAATATAGTGCAAATTCGTAACTTTTATTTCTATTATCATAAGATATTGCTACACCCTTATTACTATCAAAATTAGCTTTACTTTTTAAATAGTTTGCAAAACCTTGAGTTACTTTTACAACTGTATACTTATTCATTCGATTAGTCCCAGCTCCTATAATACCTCTAAGGCCTCCTGTTCCAAACTCTAATTCTTTATAAAATCTATCTTTTATTTCTGCTTCGTTTCCCTTGATCTCTAGTAATTCTTCTCTTGTTTCTTCATCGTAATACTCATTTGAGATCCATTCTTCATATATCTTTTTATAGTCCATAATTCCTCCTGTTTATAACTAATATTTTATATTATAAAATTATACATCTTATTTTTCTTCTATTCAAATGGTGATGCCCCTTAAAATTTTTTAAATGCTTTTATAAATGATGAAAGCTCCATATTCCCCATAAACATTACACCTATTAAAGTAAAAGTACTTCTTTACTTCCTACAAAAGCTATCTATAAATAAGTCTAAGGCTCTTTATCATCTCCCTTATAAAAGGTTACTTTATTTGGATAGATTAAAAAGCCTTGTTTTTATATTCTTTTTTAACAAAATATATTCCTTTAGCATTTAAGCAAAAATAGAGTAAATAATAATTCCTAATTACTGGCTCAAAGGAGTGTGAAAGTTTACACTCCTCTAATCCAAAAATACCTTGTAAAATGTATTAAATATACTATTTTAAATTTATGAAAAGAATTCATTATTTAAAATAACTCCTTTCATAATACTAATATTTATAATTATTATAGTATTAACTAACAAGTTATTTTTGTTTTATTACATAAATTCTTGAATGGTAATCTCCATTGGTTCCATCATATTTTTCTGTAAACTCCCCTGAAGATAAATCTGAAATACTAAGTCCTAAATTCATTAATTCATCTCCATAATTTACCGTATTATTTATAGATACTTCATATTCTGCTTCAGCATGAAGTCCACAAAGTTTCACTCTCTTATAGCTTGTATTTACTTCTTGAAGTGGTCTATAAAATCCTACTAGTGATGTTTTCTTATCTTCTGAAACTACTTGCCATACTGTATATTTTTCTTCAAATGGACTTGTTAATCTATAAAATGTTCCTTTTTGGATAACTTCTCTATACTCTTTCATAAACTGAATTTGGTCTTTAACTTTTTCTTGCTCTTCGTCACTTAATTTATTTAAGTCAAGTTCATATCCAAATGTTCCAAAATAAGCTACATTTGCTCTAGTTTCAATTGGGGTGTTTCTATAAACTTGGTGATTTGGAATTGCGGAAACGTGTGCTCCTATGCTGCTAAGTGGATATACCATTGATGTTCCATATTGAATTTTTAATCTCTCAATTGCATCGCTATTATCTGATGCCCAAGTTTGAGGTGCATAATATAACATACCTGGATCAAATCTTGCTCCACCACTTGCACAAGATTCAAATAAAATTTCTGGAAATTGTGTAGTTAATTTATCATATAACTTATACACTCCTAAAATGTATTTATGCATAAGCTTCCCTTGATGTTCACTATCATTTCCTTGTGAAAATGCTTCTGACATACATCTATTCATATCCCATTTTATATAACTTATTTTAGATTCTGATATTACTTTTTCTAGCATTTTATAAATATATTCTACAACCTCATCTTTTGAAAAGTCTAATACATATTGATTTCTTCCATTTGATAAATGTCTATTAGGTGTTCTTAGAACATACTCTGGATGCTCTCTATAAAGATCACTATCTAAATTTATCATTTCTGGTTCTATCCATAGTCCAAATGAAAGTCCTAATTCTTCAACTTTTCTTGAAAGATCTGCTATACCACTAGGTATTTTATTAAGATTTGGATACCAATCTCCTAATCCTTTTGTATCATCATTTCTAGCTCCAAACCAACCATCATCTAATACTAATAGTTCGATGCCTAATTCTTTTGCTTTTTTACCTAGGTTTACTATTTTATCTTCATCAAAATCAAAGTAAGTCGCTTCCCAGTTGTTTACCAATATTGGTCTTACTTTATCTCTCCAGTAACCTCTTGCTAATCTTGTCCTATAAAGTTTGTGATAGGACTGGCTCATTTTATTTAGCCCTTGATCGGAATAAACTGTTACTACTTCTGGTGTTTGGAATTCTTCTCCATTTTTCAATGTCCAGTTAAAGTTATGTGGATTTATCCCCATAGTTACCCTTGCAACTTCATGTGTATCTACTTCTACTTGCGCTAAAAAGTTTCCGCTATATACTAAACTAAATCCATATACTTCACCTGCATATTCATCTGTATTTGGGCGTTTTAGTGCTATAAATGGATTGTAATTTGAACTACTGCATGTTCCTTTCATACTGTATATACTGCTTATACCATGCTCAAGTTTTCTTGTTTTTATATGTCTTTCTCTTGACCAGCCACCTGTTAATTCTATCATTTCATACTTAGCATCTGGTAAATCTACACATAAACTCATTGCATTCATTAAAACAAGCTTTTCTTCATAAAATGACTTGAATTTTGCATTTCTTGTGATAACTGGCAATTCTTCATAAATTGTATATGATAGCACTATTTCTGTTTTTATAACTTCATCATACACTGTAATTTCTGAAGTTGTTGCCTCCTCATCACTTTCAACATATGTTGCTGGAAGACCTTCTAATTTTTTCTTACCTTTAAATATATTGTGAGATCTATATTTAAATTCTGTTATTCTACTTCCATTTTCTTGTAATATTTCATATGCTGGATATCGCATATCCCCTGCACCATATGATGGATATTCTTGTTTTATATGTTCAAGTGAAAAACTTGAACCTTCATAATAAAACACTGCCATTGCTCTTCTTCTTATTTCTAATAAATGTGAAAAGTCTTCTCTATGCTTTATTCTTTTACCATAATATAAATGTCCTAAATGTCCATTTTCTAAAACTTTTATAATATAGCTTATTTCATTATTAAATAAGTGAAATTCTTTTGCTTTTTCGTTATATACTATTCCCATATATTTCTCCTTTTCATTCTTATAAATTACTTTTTTTAGCTCCCGCATATGCTTTTGCTTTAGCCTCTCTCTTTAATGTTAACACACTTAAAACATTTTCAAAGAATTTTCCTTCAAGTTTATAAAACATTTTATAAATAATATAGCTTATTAACATAAATATTGCTGGTAATACAATCATTACAAATCTTAATCCGTTGATTGTAGATTCCGATTGTACTACATTTGGTACATAGCCTGTTAATTCAAGCACAAAACTTCCTATTAATGTTGAAAAGGCTGCTGACATTTTTACTAAAAGTGTTTGAAGTGAGAATGTTACCCCTTCATTTCTTGTATCAAATTTATATTCACCATAATCTACAATATCTGCTAATGCTATGGTTACCACTCCTAATTGAAGTCCTGAACCGAATTTAATTATGATTCCTGATAATGCTGTTAAAAACTCGTTTTGTGGCGCAACATAGCCTGTTACTCCTAAAAGTGCAAGTCCTAATATTGGTACTATACTTGCTATTAAATAACATTGTTTTTTAGTAAGTTTTTTAGAAAATCTTGGAAATAAAAATAATGCTGTTACTTCTGCTACACCTGCAAATAATGTAAATATACCAAAAAGTGCTTCGGAACCTGCTACATATATGAAATAATATGTGGATATATTCCCCATCATTTGTGTTGCAAAGTTAAATGTAAGTATTGCTAAAATACCTACTAAAAGTTGATCATTTTTGGCGATGACCTCAAACATTTTTTTAAATGTTGTTTTTTCTGCTGGCATATCATTTCTTGATGTTATACCATCTGCTGATTTAACATTAAAACATGTAATAAGAATGGTTGCTACAAAGATAACGGCTACTATTATAGAAAATATAAAATATCCTTTATGTGTATCATTTACAGAACCTCCAGTATTTGCAAAATAGTTTATAATGCTTAATCCAAATGTTCCTACACTTAAACCACCTATACAAGCAAATATTCTTGGTATAACTGCGATCTTCGCTCTTTCTTCTTTATCTTGAGTAAAGTTTGAAAGCATTGCCCAATAAGGTATATCCATAATAGTATATGTCATCCCCCAAAGAACATAAAGAACAACTGTTGTAATAGCAAGTGCTTTTCCGCTAAGCCCCCAATTTAAAAATATCAATACGATTACAATTGCATTTATGATTGTTCCTATAAATAACCACGGTCTAAATTTTCCCCAACGAGTTCTTGTATTATCAATAAGTACCCCCATCATTAAATCATTAATAGCGTCCCAAAATCTTGCCCCAAATATAAATAACCCTACAAATCCTGCACCTAAACCTAAAACATCTGTACAATATAACATAAAAAATGTTCCTACTATTGCATATGCCATATCTTTCCCTACGGCACCAATACCATATGAAAATTTCTCTTTATTAGAGATTTTTTGAGTTTTCATTTTTTTCTTCCCTTTCTACGCTTTTCTTACTTTAAATATATCTTCACCTTGTTCAACTTCATCAGAACTAATTTTTTCTATTAAATCTTCATCTACATTAGTAAATATTACTGGTGTAACTGTTGAATATCCTTCAGATTTAATAAAATCTAAGTCAAACTCTATTAATGTTTCACCTTTTTTTACTTTCTTTTCAGCTGAAACATAGCACTTAAAGTTTCTTCCACATAATTCATACGTATTTACACCTACGTGAATTAAATATTGCACTCCATTTACAGCTCTTATTGCTACAGCGTGATTTGTTTCAAGTGCAAACATCACCACTCCATCTGTTGGCGCTACTATTTTATTGCCTTCAGGTATTATTGAAAAACCAGTACCAAGCTTTTTATTTGCAAAAGCTTCATCTGGTGTCTCTGACAAAGGTATTAACTTACCTTTAACTGGACTTGAAAATATTATTTCTTTTTTTTTCCAAAACATTTTACGCCCTCCTTAAAACCTATTAATATATAATCGGGGTTTTATAATCATGATCAATTCGCTTTTTATTTATTAGATATATTTTTTACTTTTTGAATATGATGTTGTATTTCTTCTGTCTTCTCTTTATCTAAAGAATAAAACTTCATAGCTATAATTAAAGCAATCCATCCTAACATTGGTATTCTAATCAATAACACCATCCTTATCTAGAAAAGTCCTTCTGTTAGTGGAACATAGCTGTTATAAATTCTTCAATCACTGCGACTAAAAAAAGAAACGATCGTTGTTGCAAAAGATGAGATTAATTTGTCAATAAAGGAGAATAAAGTTTTCATTACCCTAATATTAAACGACTACTTTTATAAGATTCATAATCAGCATAATCTGAGATTATTGGAATAACAAAGGCACTTGACACCCTTACTAAAATGTAGACAATTAAGCAAGTGATTATCATAAACCCTAAGTTATTTAAACGAATTTGAGAAAGATTTCTAAACTAAAATAAAAGGAGTAATAAAGTAAACATAATCATGAATAACCATGTAATAAGCACAGTAGGTATAATAGATAAAGATCCACTTAAAACCATTTTATCTGTAGAAGTAGCTACTATGAATATTTGTAAAAGTCAATTTCCTTTTAACACTGTCTATTAATCTTTAAACTTAACTTATACTGCTTATTTTCCTAATTCAAAGAATTTTGCACGATTTTTCGTCCAAATACTCGTAACTTCTAAGAATGTTAAAATAGCTGATAAAACAGCTACTACAATTATTAATTCTTGATACAAGCCTACGTTAAAAAATCCATCTTTATATTTTTCAAGATAATTAAAAACAAAGATGGTAATCCCAGATATTAATACTGCATTATAAATAGTATCGAACAACCCAAATGTTAGACCTTGTTTTGGATTGTTTATCATACAAATTAGCCTACGTTAGTACAAGCTGTTTGATATATACTCTAAGATATAAACGGTATAGCACCCTATAAATAAGATAAAGATTTTTTCGCACTAAATGAAACATGAAGAAAATTAATAATACTGTTACTGTTAAAATAATATTTCCTATCACATTATAAAGATGGAACTTTCCAAGCTTACCATCTGTTTTATCAATTAAAGATCCAACAATAAGATCACTAAATCCATCAAATATACACATTGTTGTTAAAACAGTTTTATGATCGTACTAACAATCCAGCAGCTCGTCTTACATAATTAGCCATATATCCCATCGTAAACAGATAAATATTAGTATCCACATTATTTAAAGCAAAAAAAATCTTAACCGCTAAGTCAAAGAGGTATTATATACTTCTTCTCTCTCTTTTATACCTTTGACTCCTAAATTACATAAAGCTTCATATCTCATACCCAATAACAATTTGATATTTACCATCATTCACAACATCAAGTACCCCTTCCATACTTTTTAGTATAGTGATATTGCCTAAAGATACATCTTTTCATTGAAATGTAATCTTGTATTGCAATAATCAAGTGATTTTATATTATCCTTACCACCTACACTATCTAGAAATTTGTTGTGATATTCTTTATAATTTATTATTTCCTCCTTCCCCCAATTTCATCAAATTGGTCTCCCTTAGAGATGAAGCACTAAGATCACCTTTTGTGATGGAAGCGCTATCACTCTTATATAATTATAGCACTTACAAAAACATTAGTAAACCTTAATTAACTAAAAAATTCACATATCTATGAATCGAAAATGATAATGTCTTAATGTAACGAAATTGATTTTGTCCCAAAAC
>CAMWMY010000049.1 GCA_947175465.1 uncultured Erysipelotrichaceae bacterium
TACACGAGCCTTATCGTCGGCATAGTCATATGTTTATAAGAGACAGGAAAGAAGGAAGAGGAATGGAAAAAGTAGAATGTTGGAAACCAATTATTCTTACGTTAAAAACGAATAAATTATATAAAAATCCTTTTTTGGATTGCAGCATAATAGCTAAATTTGCAGGTCCACATGAGCAAGTTATTGTTCGTGAAGCATATTGGGATGGAGGGTGTATTTTTAAAATTTCTTTTGCCCCAACAGAAGTAGGAATTTGGAAATACAGTCTTCAATGTGAAGAAGAGGAAGATATACATCAAAAAATGGGAGAAATTGAATGTATTCCTTATACAGGAAAGCATGCTATTTACCAACATGGTTTTCTTAAAATTAGTGAAGATCATCGTTATTTTACCTTTGCTGATGGAACACCATTTTTTTGGCTAGGAGATACGCATTGGGAATTTGCTTATAGAGAAAAATGGGATGCCTCCAATCACCCTGAAATGAAGAGTATGTTTAAGGGAATGGTAGATCGGCGAATAGAACAAGGATATACAGTATATCAAACGAATTTAAGAAGTGATCTTTTAATGGGAGGAGATAGTCTTTATTGGAAGGAACCCAATGTACCTAATGTTGCATTCTATCAAAATGAATTAGATCGACGCATGTATTATATAGCAGAAAAGGGATTGGTAAATGCATTAGGTTTTGCATGGTTTATGTCTATCGAAAATCAAATAGAAAAATATCAAAATCTTGCACGTTATATTCTTGCTCGTTATGGTGCATTACCAATGGTATGGACAATAGCCGGTGAAGCTGGGGGATATGAAAAATCAAAACAACCATTGTATATAGATGCATGGAGAGAAGTTGCTTTAACTGTTCAAAAATTGGATAGTTACCATCATCCTCGAACTGCTCATTATACAAATGAAAGACCCTTTGCTTCTTATTATCAAAATGAAGACTGGTTTGATTTTACCTTAAACCAAGCTGGGCATGGTGATTTTTTGGTAAGTGTAGATGATTATAAAGCATTCTTGAAAGAACATAATGATAAGCCATTTATTGAAGGAGAAGCATTTTATGAGTTTTGTTCAACATTAGAAGAGAATGGAACTCGAATGTGTACAAGTGATATGGTAAGAAGGGTAGCTTATTTGACGATACAAGCAGGTGGCTGTGGCTATACTTATGGAGCCCAGGGTATTTGGGATAATGTTTGGGAAAAAGGTAGTGAGAATAAAATGGCTATCTTTAATCAATATGATGTACCCTGGTATGAGGCAATTGATGGTGTTGGAGGATATCAAATGGGATATATGAGAAAATTTTATGAAGATCAAAAATTTTGGAAATTGTACCCATATCATACAGATAATGAGGATATAGGAGATCCCTTTGGTAAGAAGATGCCTTTAATAAGTGTAACAAAAGATAAGAAACACTGGGTCTTTTATTATCCTGAATTAACTCGTAAAAGTGGCATTATTTATGGTTTGTCTAATGCAATCTATGAAATGCAATGGTTCAATCCTAGAACAGGAATTTATGATGAAAATATAAAAGAAATTCAAATTGAAAATAAAACATGGAAAATACCAATGAAGCCAGATAAGAAAGACTGGTGTTTGGTATTAAAGGAGAAATAGAACATATGGTAAATATAAAAATTGGGTTAGCCCCTACAAGGAGAAGTATTTTCTCAGCTCCAGCAGCAGAAGAATATGCAAATCGAATAAGAAAAAAGTTAAAAGAGATGAAGGTTTCTTTTGTGGATATAGATGATATTGCAAATGATGGTTTGTTGCATAATGATAAAGATTGTATAGCTATACAAGAAAAGTTTAAAGCAGAAAAAGTTGATGGATTGTTTTGCCCACATGGAAATTTTGGGACTGAGTATGAAGTAGCAAGATTAGCAAAAGAGCTTAATGTACCTGTTTTATTATGGGGGCCAAGAGATGAAAGACCTGATGAAAAAGGAATTCGTTTAAGAGATAGTCAATGTGGGTTATTTGCGACAGGCAAAGTATTACGTCGCTTTCAAGTTCCTTTTACTTATTTATGTAACTGTAATTTGGAAGATTCTGAGTTCGAAAGAGGAGTCAATAATTTTCTTGCTGTATGTAATGTTGTAAAAACTTTTCGAAAAACTCGAATTCTTCAAATTGGGCCAAGACCATTTGATTTTTGGTCAACAATGTGTAATGAAGGAGAATTATTAGAAAAATTTTATATTCAGCTTTCTCCAATTCCTCTTCCAGAATTAACTGCAGAAATAAAAAAAGTAAAAGAAGATAAGATTGAGGTAGAAAAAACAATAGCTTATTGCAAAGCAAATTTTAACATTGCTATTCACGATGATAAATTAGAGAATGTAGCAGCTTTAAAAGTAGCAATGCGTCATTTAGCTACTAAATATGGATGTAATGCTATCGCAATACAATGTTGGAATGCACTTCAAGATGAAATAGGAATTATGCCATGTGCTGCAAATAGTTTGTTAAATGAAGAAGGATTACCTGTTGTTTGTGAAACTGATATTCATGGTGCGATAACAGCGATCATGGTAGAGGCGGCAGGTATGGATGAAGCAAGATCTTTCTTTGCAGATTGGACAGTACGTCATCCAGATAATGATAATGCTGAACTGTTGCAACATTGTGGACCTTGGCCAATTTCTTGTGCATCATGTAAGCCTACTATTGGTTATCCACTTGCTTTCAATTATCCAGGAGCTGTAGAAGCTGCGGCTAAAAAAGGATATATGACACTTTGTCGATTTGATGGAGATAATGGAGAATATTCATTATTATTAGGAAATGCTAAAGGTGTGGATGGTCCTTATACCAAAGGAACTTATGTATGGGTGGAAGTGAAAAATTGGAAACGATTAGAAGCTAAAATTGTAGAGGGACCTTATATTCATCATTGTGTAGGAATTCATAAAGATGTTGTTCCTATTTTGTATGAAGCATGTAAATATATAGGAATTAAACCGGATTTGTATGATGATAATGAAGAAGAAGTGAAAGCATATATTCGAGGTGAATAAAATGGATAAATTAACAAGAAAAAGCTATGAACTAAGAAGAGATATTATTGAAATGATATATAAATCAAAAGCAGGACATATTGGAGGGGATCTAAGTGTTATCGATATTTTAACCGTATTATATTATGATGTTATGAATATTTGTCCAGAAAACTTTACAGATGATAATCGTGATCGCTTTTTATTAAGTAAGGGACATTGTGCAGATGCCTTATTTGTAGTTTTGGGTGATCAAGGATTTTTTGATAAACAGGAAGCCATTGATACCTTTTCACAATATAAATCAAAATTTATTGGACATCCAAATACAGAAGTAAATGGAATTGAAATTAATTCAGGCTCTTTAGGCCATGGTTTATCTGTAGGAGTAGGTATGGCATTAGCTGCTAAAATGGATAAAAAAACATATCGAACTTATGTAGTATTAGGAGATGGTGAAATGGCAGAAGGCTCTAATTATGAGGCAATGATGGCTGCTCATCAATATCAATTAGATAATTTATGCGCGACGATAGATTTCAATAATTTACAGATTAGTGGGACAATTGATGAAGTAATGTCCAGTGTATCGATAGCAGAGAAGTTTGCTTCTTTTGGATGGAATGTAATTGAAGTAGAAGATGGGAATAGTTGCAAACAGCTTTTAAAAGCTTATCAAGAAGCAAAACAATGTAAAGGAAAACCTTCGGTAGTAATTGCACACACGGTAAAAGGAAAAGGGGTATCCTTTATGGAAAATCAAAAGGCGTGGCATCATGGAGTTATGAATCAAGAACAATATAAACAAGCTGTTCAAGAGCTTGAGGAGGTTTTATCATGAATACAATTACCAATCGTCAAGCAATCTGTGATATTTTATTAGAAAAAGCAAAAAAAGATAAAGATATTATAGTCGTTTGTTCTGATTCTCGTGGTTCAGCATCCTTAACACCTTTTGCTCAAACATTTCCTGAACAATTTGTAGAAGTTGGTATTGCAGAGCAAAATTTGGTTGGTATTTCAGCAGGACTAGCAGCATGTGGAAAAAAAGTATTTGCTGCTTCACCTGCGTGCTTTCTTACAACGCGTAGTTATGAACAAGCGAAAGTTGATATAGCATACTCTCATACCAATGTTACATTAATTGGAATCAGTGGTGGTGTTAGTTATGGTGCATTAGGAATGACACATCATTCTTGTCAAGATTTTGCTGCTATGTCAGCATTAACAGGAATGCGTGTTTATATTCCAAGCGATCGTTTTCAAACACAAAAATTAATAGCTGCTTTGCTCGAAGATAAAGAGCCGGCCTATGTCCGCATTAGTCGATCAGCTACTGAAGATGTGTATAATGAAAGTATGGAATTTAAGTTAAATAAAGCTACTGTATTAGGAGAAGGGAAAGATGTTTTATTAGTGGCTTGTGGAGAAATGGTACCATATGCAAAAAAAGCAATGGAAGAATTAAATCAAAAGGGTATTTCTACAGGGCTTATCGATATGTATTGTTTAAAACCATACGATGCTGAAACTTTATTACAACAAGCCAAAGATGTAAAACTTGTAGTTACGATAGAAGAGCATGCACCACAAGGAGGCTTAGGAAGTATGAGTGCACATGTATTATCAAAGTATTGCCCTAAGCGCTTAGTTACTCTAAGTTTACCTGATGAACATTTGATTTCTGGGACTAATAAAGAAATATTTGAGTATTATGGTTTGGATACGAAAGGAATTGTTCAAGCGGTGAAAAAGGCATTATGCATTATATAGTAAGTATTGATCAAAGTACCCAAAGTACCAAAGCACTTTTGTTTGATCATAAGGGAAATATTGTGAAGAGAGTCGATAAGAAACATAAGCAAATTATTAATGAATTAGGATATGTTTCTCATGATCCTATGGAAATCTATCGAAATACCATAGAAACAGTAAAAGAATTAATTGCTACTAGTCATATTGATAAGAATCATATTAAAGCATTAGGTATTAGTAATCAAAGAGAAACAACGGTAATATGGGATACATATGGAAAGCCATTAGCCGATGCTGTTGTTTGGCAATGCTCAAGAGCTAGTGAGATTGTAAAACGATATGAGGCATACAAAGATGAAATTTATCGTATTACAGGATTAGTTTTATCTCCTTATTTTCCTGCTAGTAAAATGAGATGGTTAATCGAAAATATAAAACCTAGTGAGGGGAAATATTTTTTCGGGACTATCGATACTTGGTTAATCTATTGTTTAACAAATAAAACTTCTTATAAAACAGATGTATCCAATGCTTCAAGAACACAGCTTTTTGATATTCATACAGAAACTTGGTCAAAACGCTTGTGTACATTATTTGGAATTGATGTAACATCTTTACCAGAAGTATGTGATAGTAATGCTTGTTTTGGATATACAGATTTTGAAGGATATCTTGATTCGAAAATTCCCATTTATGGCGTTTTAGGGGATTCACATGCAGCGTTATATGGGCAAGGCTGTCATAAAGAAGGACAAGTAAAAGCGACGTTAGGTACAGGATCTTCTATCATGATGAATATTGGTAAAGATTATAAAAAAAGTGAGCATGGATTAACGACTTCATTGGCATGGAAAATAGATGGAGTTACAGAATATGTTTTTGAAGGGAATATCAATTATGCAGGCGCCATTATTTCATGGCTTCAAAATGACTTGGGATTGATAACATATCCTGATGATACTATAGATGCAATTTATAAGAGTAATATTGAAGACGAAACAATATTAGTACCAGCTTTTTCGGGACTTTCAGCTCCTTATTGGAATGAAGATGTGCGGGCAATGTTTTATGGAATGAGTCGTACAACAAAGAAAAATGAATTAATTAAAGCATCAATAGAAAGTATTGCTTATCAGATTAGCGATGTACTACATGCGATGGCTAGAGATAGTGGTCTTACTTTGACAGAGGTAAAAACAGATGGTAGACCTAGTAAAAATATGTATTTGATGCAATTTTTAAGTGATATGGCAAGAACAACGGTCTTAGCATCGGCACAGGAAGAATTATCAGCAATTGGTGTTGCCTATTTAGCTGGAATTACAGCTGGTATATATAAAAAAGAAGAAATATTTGCACATAGACAATACGAAGTTTATCACTGCAAAATGGAAATGGATACATGGAAAAAACGTATGGATCGATGGTATCATGCAATCCAGGTATTATTAAAATAAATATACAAGGAGGGAATTTATGTTACAAGTTTCAGATAATAAGCAGTATTTATTAAAGGATGGAAAACCTTTCTTTTATTTAGCCGATACTTGTTGGTCAGCATTCACAAATATTACGGATGATGAATGGGATTATTATTTGTATAAAAGGAAAGCACAAGGTTTTAATACGATACAAATCAATATATTACCACAATGGGATGCATCCGTAACGGATTTGAATTATACTCCTTTTTTAAATGGCAATCCTTATCAATTAAATGATGCATATTTTGAGCATGCTAGGGAAATGTGTAAAAAAGCAAAGGAAGAAGGTTTTATATTGGCATTGGTAGTTCTTTGGTGCAATTATGTACCTGGAACATGGGCATCAAATAGGGTTTCTGATGATGTTTTACCTTTTGATTGTTTATCCCAATATGTAGAAAAAGTACATGAAACATTTACAGATTTAGAACCTCTTTATATTATTAGTGGAGATAGTGATTTTCCAACTGATGAAACAATTCGATATTATGAACATGTTGCATCGATACTGAAGGCTTTAGCACCTTCATGTTTATACACAACTCATCTGAAAGGGAGATACACTTACATTCCAGAAACCTTATATACATATTTAGATTTGATTTTTTATCAAAGCGGACATAATGCAAAAGATTTAAATATGCCTTTTTCTTTAAGTGAAGAAATGCAAAAAAAGTATCCTAAAAAGCCCTTAATTAATGCGGAACCATGTTATGAAGAAATAGGATATTCAGGTAATATGTATGGAAGATGGAAACGTTGTGATGTACGTAAAGCAGCATATACTAGTATATTATCAGGAGCGTGTGCAGGGATTACCTATGGTGCTGCTGGTATTTATAGTTGGCATAAAGAAAAAAAGGGATTTTCAAGTTTATTAGGAGAAGGATTTGATATGCCAAAATCATGGGAAGAAGCTATGTCTTTTCCAGGCGCATGGGACTATGGTTATTTAAAAAACTTATTGGAAGAATTGGATATTTATGGATTGACACCTTGTCAAGAAATCTTAAAGAATAAAACAGACATGATTAGAATAGCTAAAGCAAAAGAGGATGTATATTTGCTTTATGTTCCTTATAATACAAAAGTATGTTTAGCTCAAGATTTTACTGGATGGAACATAAAAACAATTGATTTAATGCACCGCTTTATTGCTCATTCAGATTTTGAAGTGAAAGAAGGAAATACCACAATTTCTATGCATCCTTTTCATGAAGATGTATTTATTATCATAAAGAAAGAAAAGTAGAGATATAGTTGCAAATCTTTTTGATATAAAATTTCAATAAATAGTAATTGGGTAGCTAAAGTTAATTGTTTGATAGGTGAGCTTACTTCAAACGTTTCATTTATTTTTTTAGGTTATTAGTGTAAGAAGTTTCTCTTTTGAAGTTAAAACTAAGCAATCAATTTCATTGATATTTTCCTTTTTATTTGATATTGATTACGGATATAAAGAGAAACTTTTTTTGTTCCAAGGTTCAAATGTGATATTTAACCGAAGAAGATTTAGCCTATTCATAATATCGCCATCTTATTAACATCAAAGATGTTAAAATTTAAGTGATTATGTTAATATAGCTAGAAGTTCATTATATTTCCTTTGTTTATTCATCAATTTTTTTAAATAAATCTTCTTCAGGGATGAGACCTAATGATTGACCAT
>CAMWMY010000050.1 GCA_947175465.1 uncultured Erysipelotrichaceae bacterium
ATAATAATACTAAATTAATTAAAAGAAAGGGCTATATGAAAACATTGCAAGAAATGGAAGAGTTTGCACAGGAGCATAACATTCCAATTATGGAAAAAGAAGGTATTCACTTTTTATGTGACTATATACAAAAGCATAACTACACATCTATTTTAGAAATTGGAAGTGCGATTGGCTATTCTGCTATCCGTATGGCGTTATTACATAAAGATATGCAGGTTGTAACGATAGAAAAGGATAAGGAACGTTATCGTTTAGCATGTGAAAATATAAAGGATTTTGATTTAGAAGGTCAGATTACAATTTATTGTGAAGATGCTTTAGAATCAAAGATTCAGGGAAATTATGATGTTATTTTTATTGATGCGGCTAAAGCGCAATATATTAAGTTTTTTGAAAAGTATGAAAAACTCCTTCTTCCTGGAGGGATTATCATATCGGATAATCTTTCTTTTCATGGCTTTGTGGAAAATCCGCAAAGAGTGCATTCTAAAAATCTGCGTCAATTAATTGGAAAGATTAAACGCTATATTCATTTTTTAGAAAATAATCCTCATTATGATACAGATTTTTTAGAAGTTGGAGATGGATTAGCGATTAGTCACAAAAAAAGTGAAACTTTATCTAAATAATATAGTTGAAATAGAAAATTTTGTGGTACAATAAGATAGAGAAAGTGGTGATGAAGATGAAAAAATTAATTCCCGCATTAGCGATTTTGGGAAGTGCAGTAGCATTCGCAGTTTATAAGTTGAAAAAAGATGAAAAGAAAAAGTTGATGGAATTGGATCAAGATTTATTAGTTGATGAAGATTTAGTATCTTCTCCATCAAATGTATCTACAATGGATAAAGTAGTAAATGATGTAAAAGATAGTGCACACGATATGGTTGATTTTGCTAGTCAAAAAGCAGAAAAGGTATTTCATAAAGGAGCACAAGTTGCATCAGATGTAGAGAAGTTCATGCATTCTTTCAAACATGATGCAATGGAAAAAAAAGAAGAATTCGTAGATAATGCAGAAAATAAAATTGATGAAATTATTCGTGAAATTGAGACACCTTCTTTTAGTACAGAAGAAATAAAAGAAATTATTAAAGAAGAAGCTATTCAGGAAGAAAAATATAGTGAACAATATCCTAATTTAACAACTTCTTTAGTAGAAGATATTAACACAATGACACTAGATGCTATGAATTCTTTAGCTAAAGATGGAGATATTCATGAGCGTGAGCGTCCAGTACAACACATGGTTTCTTTTTCAACTGAACAAGATTTAGATGCGTTCAAAAACAAAGTCATTAACAAAGGATTTGTAATTACAAAAGGAGAAGGAGAATTAGATTTAATCGTTCTTCATATCTCTCCTATTGATAAAGAAAAATTAGTATCTAATATCTTATATTTAGCTGATCAAGCATATGCAAACCATGGTATATACAAAGGTTGGCAAAGTAAAGTTAGCTATTAGTTTCTAAGATGTAATGTTTCATAACATTGCATCTTTTTTATTTCTTTTGTTATTAATGAGAATATATATGCAGTAGAATAGGAGTATATTTATTTTGGTATTTTATGTAAATTAGCATAATTCTTACATCTTAAATATTTTAATTTTCGTTATATTCCTTTATAATAAAAGTATATAGGAGGAATATACATGTTGAAGAATACCTTTAATTATTTTACAATGTTTATAACAGGGTTATTCTTTTGTGTTCTTGGAATTTCTTTAATTTTTCATAAACTTGATACATGGAATTGGCTTTATAGTTTATTTATTATAGGGATTTTAGCTTTAACTGTTATACGTATTTTTAATATTATAATTAACTTTAGAAAAGTGAAACATTTGTCATCGCAATTGTTTGATCTTATTTTATGGATTTTACTTGTTTTGATTTCAATTGCATACCCATCTTTATTTCGGACATTAATGCCTAGACTTATTGGGATTTGGTTATTTTTGCATGCAGTTGCGAAAGGAATTGTACTCTATATTAAAAAGAAAGATAAATTATCTGGACAATTAAGAACGAGCTTATTTTTTTGTTGGGATATTATTATGGCAAGTGTTTTATTGTTTTTACCATATAAGTTAGAATATATTATTTCATATGGAGTAGGTGCTTATTTTTGTATTCATGGTGCAAGTGCTTTATTAAATATGATACGTGAAGTATTACCTAAGAATAGTGGGACAAAGTTAGATACGCGCATTCGTCTTGGCTTACCGACATATTTAGCTGCTATTATACCACCGAAGCTTATAAAAATAATTTTAGATAAGGATGAAGATGAACTTATTCGAGAAGAATTTGATACATATAAAGCAAACATTCCTATTGATTTGGAAGTTATGGTGCATCTTGCGCCAAGTGGTCCTGCAAGTTTTGGACATGTAGATCTTATTTATAAAGATATGGTTTTTTCCTATGGATGTTACGATCCGCATAATCGTCGGCTTTGCGGAACGCTTGGAGATGGTGTTATGCTGATTGCACCAAGAGAAGCTTATCTTAATAATTGCCTAAAAAATGAGAATAAGGTGTTAATAGGATTTGGAATTATTTTGAATGCGACACAAAAAGAATTGATAGAAGAGCATTTACTTGATATTTGCCAAGATATTTATGATTTTAAAAGTGATGAGCAGTTAAAAAGGGAAGGACTTTCTTATAAAGGAGAATGCGATGATTATTTATCTCGTGTAACAAGGAAAGTTCCTCATGCAAAATATTATAAATTTCATGATAAACGCTTTAAGACATTTTTTGTGTTATCTAGTAATTGTGTTTATTTTGCATCACAAGTTTTAAATAAAATTGGATTAAATTTAGTTGATTTAAGTGGTGTTGTATCTCCAGGTTCTTATTTTGATTTTCTTAATAATCAATTTAAAAGTGATCGTGGATTTGTAATATCACGAAAAATATATCGTAAGAATGATTAGCGAAAGAATATAAAAGAATGTTTAAATAATTAAATAAAAACATACCATTTTTGTAAAGTTGGTATGTTTTTATGTTTTAAATATTTTTATTTTCCACTAGCTATTTTAGCTGGATACCACTTTTGAAACCAAGCAGTAAAGATTCTCATAAAAATAGGGAAGATAGAGTTGATAATTCCTACAATACTACTAATAGATGTACGCATTAAAAACCAAGTAAAGATAGCTGTGGCAAGATAAAGAATTCCCCAAAGGAAAGTTAGGATACGATTTGTCTTTAGAAATAACGTATTTTGTAAAGCAGCTTCTCCACCATAGTTGTTCATAGAATAATTTGCTGTAAGCGATATTTTACTCAAGCAAGAGAAAAGCCACATCATTCCAAAAGAAAGATAAGATAGTGGTAGTAGCCAATTTTTTGAATAACCTATAAGCATAGCCACTGAAATACTGATAACCAAAATATTTGTTAGTGTATCATAGATTGTTTTTTTATTGCGATAAAAGATCAAAGGAATAAGTGTACATACGCCAATGCTTATAAGGGAACCCCATTTGGTGTGGATAGATGGGGCTATCCATAAAACAATCCATGGAA
This sequence comes from uncultured Erysipelotrichaceae bacterium, assembly GCA_947175465.1. Lineage (GTDB taxonomy): Bacteria > Bacillota_I > Bacilli_A > Erysipelotrichales > Erysipelotrichaceae > CAMWMY01. The sequence continues at coordinate 3,552 of CAMWMY010000050.1, forward strand.
TAAGCATCATATTCATATTCGTACTTTCTTGCTTAGAAACTATTTCTACTTGTTTTGACTTTGCATGTGACGTACCAAAATAAGTATCCCATTGCATAATGAAAGAAAAGTCACCTTTGACTTTATAAAGTCCTTGCATCATAGCTTCATCGCCTCGAATATCACCAGCTGCAATGGAGCGCCATACCGTTATAGGAGTTTCAATCTTTGTCGTAGGGGTTAAATGGTTGTTAGCATATACATGGCTACCATCTTTGCCTAATACAATTTGATAGTGTTCTTCTACATCTGTATAGTGCATTTCTAAAACGATGTCTTTACCAGGATAGCTTTCTTTTCGATAAAAGGAAGCCATTTGTTTAGTGAAAGTGAAAGCATCTGATTCTTTTGTTTTCTTCTCAGTTGCTATTGTAACACCGTCAGGCTCAATACCCCAACTAGCATCTGCACAAGCTTCAAAAACTTCTCTTGGTAATAGAAGCTGTTCAAGTAGTTGTCTAGTTGAGGAAGAAATAGTACCTTTCGCATACTCTTGTCCTGCTAATTTCACATAAGAGAGATATTCATTGGTACGTGTAGATAGCTCTGGTACACGAAATAATTCCCCTTGTCCACAAAAAATAGTTGTATAATTTTTTAAACCATAAAGATGATCAAAAAGACTGTATATACCATCATAATTTCCTTCGGCTGTATAAAAACCGCAAGTAGAAATAAGCACTGTCTTTTTACCACTCATATCATATCGAGAAAGATGCCCACCATTTCCAACTTGTCCTACTTTTTCTTTCATAAAAGGTAAAACCATAGGAAGCTGACGATCAATTAAGTTTTTTAAAGCTCCTGGAACAGAATAATAATATAGTGGAAAACTCCATATTGTAAGATCGGCCCAAAGTAAGTCTTGAATAATTTGGCTCATATCATCTTGGATGCAACATTTACCTGGAGTACGATTCCAACAGACAAAGCAACCAAGACAAGATTTAATATGCATCTTATGAATAGAAAGCTCTTTTATTTGAATATCTTGAACTTCTTGTCGCAAACCATCCAAAAAAGCTGTTGTTAATTGATAAGTGTTGCTTTTTGCCCCTTTTGGACTACCATTAATAACTAAAATATTCATTCTTGTTTTAATTCCTTTAATTGTTTTATACAACTTTTAGCCCATTCCATTTGCATTTTTGTACTTCTTCGACCATAATCTGCTGTCATTTGCCAATAAAGTGCTTTTTCTTTTGATACCATTTTATTGCTATAAGTATCAATTGATTGGGGAATTGATTCTAAACTTTTTAGAAACCATTCACAACTTTTTTTCACACTTTCAAAATAACGTATATTATCTTCTATACTTCTTTCACCAAGAAAAAAGACTTTCATCAAAATCGGTGTTTTTACTCTAAGCCCTAAATCATCATCTGCAAGCCAACGTAACAATTCCTCTTGTCCTTCCACTGTGATAGAATAAACATTTTTATCAGGTTTTCCACTTTGTAAAACAACAGTTTTACTAACCCACTTTTTTTGTTCAAGCCCTTGGAGTTCTCGATAAATCTGACTTGTTTTTGCTTCCCAAAAATAATTTAGAGAATCTCGAAACGTTTCCATAATTTCATATCCACTCATCTCATGATAATTAAGTAATCCCAAAATTCCATGTTTTAACATAGCGTATATCCTCCTTATTTACTAGTTTATTATATTCAATAAATGGAATAGAGTCAAGAATTAAAAAAAGGAAAAATTTGGATAAGGAATGTTATCAAAAAAGTATTTTATGTGATTGAAAATAGAATATATGCTTCCAATATAAACTATGATAAAATGAATAAGATAATAGAGTTGTATCTTTTATAAGTAGGAGGAGACAATATGTTGCAACTTAAAAATATAAGTAAGACTTATCGAGTGGGTGATATTGAAACACAAGCATTGAAAAAGATTAATGTTTCATTTCGTGAAAAAGAGTTTGTAGCTATTTTAGGAACAAGTGGATCAGGAAAAACAACTTGTTTGAATATTATTGGTGGGCTAGATCGCTATGATGAGGGTGATCTTATTATTAATGGAAAACATACAAAAGATTTTCAAGAAAAAGATTGGGATGCTTATCGTAATAATTCTATTGGTTTTGTATTCCAAAGTTATCATTTAATCCCTCATATTAGCATTGTGGCTAATGTTGAGATGGGAATGACCCTAAGTGGGGTAGCAGCAAAACAAAAACATGAGCGTGCTATTGAAGTATTGACGAAAGTAGGATTAAAAGATCACTTACATAAAAAGCCTAATCAATTATCTGGAGGGCAAATGCAAAGAGTAGCGATTGCAAGAGCATTAGCAAATAACCCTGATATTTTGCTTTGTGATGAGCCTACAGGTGCTTTAGATAGTACAACAAGTACACAAATTATGGACCTTATTCAAGAAGTGGCCAAAGAGCGGCTTGTGATTATGGTTACACATAATCCTGAATTAGCACATCAATATGCAAGTCGTATTATTCAATTTAAAGATGGGGAAATTATTTCAGATAGTAAGCCTTATACGATAGAAAAAAGCAATTCTTCTTTTTCCTTAACGAAAACTTATATGCGCTTTTTTACTGCTTTGAAATTATCTTTTCATAATATTATGAGTAAAAAAGGAAGAACTTTATTAACAAGTTTTGCATCGAGTATAGGAATTATTGGGATTGCGTTAATCTTAAGTTTATCAAATGGTTTTCAAATACAAATTGATCAATTTCAAAAAGAAACATTAGCGGAATTCCCACTTACTATTTCACAAACAGCAATGAATATTGATCGTGAAGCCCTTTTAAATCATCAACAAGAAAAACAGCAGGAAAAAGCTGTAAGTCCCACACAGGAAGTAACACTGTATGATTCTAGTGCTTCTAGTTTTCGGCATAAAAATATATTAACGGATGCCTATATTGATTATATTCAAAATATAGATCCAGCGATTTGTCAAAGCATTGCTTATACTCGTTTATTAAATATCAATGTATTGCGTAAAACAGAGCAAGGAGTTTTACCGGTTTCCTTCGCCTCATCAACAAAGTCTAGCAAGCAAGGACTTACTTCTTATCCTAAGCAATTACAAGAGGGACAAATGAGTTATTTAGAAAAGCATTATGATTTATTAGAAGGAGAATTTCCTAGTGAAATAACAGATTTAATGCTTGTCGTAGATGAAAAAAATCGTTTAGATTATACAGTGATGAAAAGCTTAGGCTTTGATGTTAGTGATGGAAATACACTTGCTTATAAAGATATTGTAGGTACACAATTTGTATGGGTTCCAAATGATCTATATTATCACAAAACATCTTTGGGAATGTATATGCCAAAAGGGAATTATGAGCAGATGTATCATTCCGCAGAAACAAAAACATTGAAAATTAAAGGAATTATCCGCCAAAAAGAAGGAGAAAAAATACCAACTCTAGCTAGTGGAATTGTGTATAGTGATGATTTAGCACAAAGTATTATTAACAATCATATGTCTTCAGAAATTGTAAAAGCGCAACAAAATGCAGATTATAATGTATTGAATTTAGAAAAAATAGATGAAAAAGATAAAGAAATGCTTTTATCGTATCTTGGAGGTAGTCATATTCCACAAGCTATGATGTTGTATCCACAAAATTTTGAAGCGAAAGATGCCGTATTGCGCTATTTAGATGCGTATAATGAAGGAAAGCAAGAGAGTGATAAAATATATTATACAGATTTAGCGAATAATATTTCAGAGATGAGTGGAGGTATTATGTCTGGAATTACCCTTGTATTAATAGCTTTCTCTTCTATTTCTTTACTTGTGAGTTTGCTTATGATTTCGATTATTACGTATACTTCTGTTCTTGAAAGAACGAAAGAAATTGGTATTTTACGAGCTTTAGGAGCACGTAGAAAAGATATTGCTCGTGTATTTGATGCAGAGACTTGTATTTTAGGACTATTTTCAGGAACTCTTGGAATTATTATTGCATGGATATTAACATATCCTATCAATTCTGTAATTTACCAAATGACAGAACTAGAAAATGTTGCGCAGTTGCATATTAGTCATGCGATTATTCTTATTGTGATCAGCACCCTTTTAACGATGCTTGGTGGACATATACCAGCGAAAATCGCATCAAAGAAAGATACAGTAGAAGCTCTGCGTAGTTCTTAAAAGGATGAAGAATAATATAAAAGAAGTAGGTATAAAGCCTGTTTCTTTATCATATTGAATTATAAGGTTATATT
>CAMWMY010000051.1 GCA_947175465.1 uncultured Erysipelotrichaceae bacterium
GTATATAAAATAATCCCACTTTGTCAATATTTAAAGTTTATTTTGTTGATTTACGTGCTGTAAAAATATAACTTAACTCAATTTCTTTATCAATAACTTCATCTTCTTGATGCAACATTTTAGTTAACAAACGCATAGCTACAGCTCCTAAATCATAATCAGGCAATTTAAACCCTGAGATTTGTGGGCGAGCCATCGCATTATATTTACTATCTAAAATGCAAACAAGCTCCATATCATCTGGCACACGCAGATTATTTTCATGCGCTGTATTTAAAACAGCCATCGCTTGTGAATCACGATAAGCAATTACTAAATCGTGTTTTTTGTCTTGAAAATAATTTTTCAAAAACATATAAGATGAACGATATTCTTTCGGTATTTGGATAAAGTTTTCAAATGTTAAGCCATATTCTTTATAAACTTTTTCTAAACCTTCTTTTAATTGCTTCATAATTTGTGGATTCTTACGATCCTCTACTAAAGCAATATTTTTCTTTCCATTATCTAAATATTCTTTTACAAATTGCATAACTAAATGTTCATAGTTTACAAAAACACTACCAACCGTTTCATCTGACATTCGATTTCCAATAACCACAATCGGAACATGATAAATCGTTAATGTATGTAACTCTTCTTGACTTAATTTATCATTAAAAATAACCACACCATCTACTCTTGATTTGATAATATTTTCAATGATTTCATTCATCTCTGTAATACCTTCTGTCGTCGTGTGTAAAGTAATATTATATTTATATATTTTTGCAACATCAATTAGACCATTAATAATTTGTCCTGTATAAAAAAAGCTGGCTTCTGGAACAATAAGTGCAATATTAGTTGTCTTCTGTAATGCAAGTCCTTGAGCAATCGCATTAGGTTTATATCCTAAACGTTCAATAGCTTCCTGAACTTTTACTCTTGTATCTTCCCGAACTACATCAGACCCATTAATTACTCGTGATACAGTAGCCAATGATACATCTGCTTCTTTTGCAACATCATATATCGTAATTCGTTTCATAATACTCCTATTCCCTACAGCTTTTTTTCTTCTGTAGTATCTTTGTTTTCAACCTCTTTTTCTTCTAATACTTTTTTAATTCCATAATAAGCACTTTCGCTCATTTGTAACATTTCTTTTTTTAACTGCTTCACTGTTTTCTTTACACGATGATCATTGCGTACACGATCCATAGTTTGATGAACATTATAAACAGCTCTTTTTATATTTTCTTGTTCTAATGTTTCTTGAATACCTTCTTGAAGAAAATGTGCAACATTCATACTTGTTGTTAAAACTTTATCTTTTCCACTACATAGCTTTTTTTGTACTTCTTCATTTTCACAAAATGCTTTTACACTTTGTGTCGTCTTTTTTAAAAGTAAATCGCTTCCTTGCTTCCATTTACGAATTTTAGCTTGTAGCTGTTCATTATTTTTTTGTGCTTCTACCCAAGATTGCCATTGGTTCGATAAATTTGTTATTTCATGTTTTACCCATTGTGCATCATACTTCTTTATATTCTTATCAGAATCAAGAGTAAAGACCGAAAACTTTGGTTCTTTATTATCGCTCCATTTTTCATTCTTTGCTTTCATCATCATCGCTCCTATTTGTATTCACTACTTCTTGCTCCTCTTTGTTTTTCATAGAAAAAGCCCAATCTTTCATAACACTAAAGTTTTCTATCAATGCAACAAATAAAGAGCGAGCTGCATGCTTACTTGCTTCATGAACATGATCAACTGTATCACTTAATGAATTGAGCGTACCTAAAGGTTTTTCTAATAAAGTAAGCTGCTTCGTTGTCACTTCAGTTGCCTCTTTCATAGCCTTTATTGTAGCAATACTCTCTTTCGCTAACTTGTATAAATTACGCAATAAACCAATCAAAAAAATAAGTACAACTACCCCTAAAATAGGAAGTAGTTTGTAAGAAACTGCACTTAATAGTTCTAAAAGTTGATCAAGTCCCATCATAACACCTCTTTTATCATTGACTATGTTATATCATATCATTAATGAAAATTTTTCACAATATTTTTAAACTTATAAATATCTTTACTGCTCATAAATAAATATACACCATTTCCTAATTCTGCCACAGCTTGCGCACCTTTTTCATCTTCATCTACAACAAAAGCTTTAGGGCATAGTTGCCTTAAATCTTCAATTGTAATATCAATTCCCTCTTCTTTAATAGCATTTTCTGGGAAATGACATAAAACGACTTGATCCGCCTTTCCTAATGCTTTGGCAAAATCATTCATGAAATGATAAATCCGCGAATAACGATCAGGTTTAAAGATTGCAAAGACAGGGCGATTTGGATATTTTATCCTCGCTGCTTCAATCATTAACGCAATCGCTGTAGGATGATGTGCATAATCATCAATATAAATATGTTCCTTGCACTCTTCTACATGAAACCTTCTTTTTACACCTTCAAAACTTGATAAGCCATCTTGTAAAACAGCATATGGTAAGCCTTCCATAATACCGATAGCGATTACCGCTAAACTATTCCATAATAAAGGCATTCCTACAAAAGGTAAAGAAAAGTGTCCAAACAGCTCTCCTTTATAAAGAACATCAAAACTCATTCCTTCTTCACCTTGGCTAAGATGAACAGCTTGCACATCATTATGCTCTTCTAATCCATAATATAAATGTTTTGTTTGTAGTGATAAACTTCTAACATGCTCATCATCGCCAAATAAAACAATCCCTTTTTTCACCTGATTAGCAAACTCTTCAAATGCAGCTATATAATCTTTCATACTATGAAAATAATCAACATGATCTAATTCAATATTGGTGATGATAGCATAATCAGGTTTATAAGCTAAAAAATGACGTTTATATTCGCAAGATTCCACAACAAAATACTTACTATCTTTGGGCATTTTTCCTGTTCCATCTCCAATGAGATAAGCAGTCGGTAAATAACTTCCCATAACATGGGCTAAAAGTCCTGTTGTTGTTGTTTTTCCATGCGTTCCAGCTACAGAAATCGAAGTGTAATCTTGAAGTAGCTTTCCAAGAAATTCATGATAATAATAGCAAGTTACGTTTGCCATCTCTTTCGCTTGTTTCACTTCTTCATTATCATCATTAAAAGCATTCCCAATAATGACGATGCTATGCTCTTGAATATTATTTTTATGAAAACTTGTAATGGGGATATGTTTTTCCTCTAATGCTTTTTGGGTAAAAATGTAGCGTTCAATATCAGAGCCAGTAACACGATGACCAAGATCAACTAAAATTTCAGCTAAAGAAGCCATTCCTGACCCTTTGATACCAATCAAATGATAATGCATGCTAAAAGCCCCCTTTATTCCTTAACTGTATAATCTACACTATTTTCAGTTTGACTTACTGGTGTATCTTCACCAAACAATGAAATTTGCATTGTATCTTCTTTATTGTAATCTTCTTCTTGTAATAATTCTTCAAGAGGAATACTTTTCGTAAAGGCACTTTCTGTTTCCTCTAATTGCTCGTTTCTTTCTGTAGTTATTTCTTCTACAACACTTGTATTTTCTTCTACAGGTGCTATTGGTTGCTCAATAACCTCTTCTTCCTCTTCCATATCGCTAGCTCCATAAATAGGAGAAATAATAGCGCTTGTTGAGCTCTTTTTTCTTTTTGGTCGAGCTTTTAAAATAGTTGGTTGTGCTAAAGAAGTCGGCTTTATAGGTTCTTCTTTGGCACCAAACATAGGAGAAATTACTGGAGAAAATTCATATTCTTTATGCGTGCTCTCTCTTTTCGCAAGATCGATTTTTGAAAATGAATGACTTTTGGTCTCTTTACTATCCTGCAAATCAATAGATTGAAAACGTTTCGATGGCTTCTCCGCTTTTATTTCTTTTACTTCCTTTACCTCTTTTTTAATAGGTTCTACTTCTTCTTTCATAATCGAAAATTTTTCTTTTTTCTCTTTTTTTACGCTCTTTTTTTCTTCTTCCGATTCCTTTGAGAAAACAACCTCTTCTAATTCATCATCTGCATACACTTCTGTATCTTCTTCAAATAAAAACGATACAAGTTTTTTTACCACTTTATTCATATTCATCTATCCTTTCTAATGTGACTGCAAGCTTTCTAAAAACTGATCAATTTGATCTTCTGTTTTTCTAAGTTTAGAGACAAAACGTCCAATTTCTTTTCCATCTTTAATAGCTACAAAACTAGGAATTCCCATAATCATAAGTCTTTGACAAATCGGCATTAAACGATCACGATCAAGATAGTAAAAATGATATTTAGAATATTTTTGAATTAATGCTGGGATAAAAGTTTCTATAAAACGACAATCGGCACACCAATCTGCACTAAAAGTAAAAATGTGAACTCCCTCTTTTTGATAAACTTCTTCAAATTCTTCTATTGATGTAATTTCTTTCATATTTTTCTTCATATCATTTTCCTTTCTAGTGGCGAATATCATCTGGTTTATCATTAGAAGATGGATCTAATAATTCAGGCAATGAGCCACTGGATGAAATATTGGATTGTATTGATTGTAAATTATCTTTTTGTACTTCATTTATACTTTTCATCGAAAAGTTTTGTAAAACTTCAGTTTCATGGTAATCGATACTTTTTGCTAACATCATCATTATATGCATAATTGATTCAATTTCTACTTGTGCTATAACACTACAAATATTTACAATATCACTTTGAAAATATAAACAATATTGTGTCCCATCTGGTATCAAGATAAATTGATAGCTATAAACTCTATCTTTGATATCTTTATAGTATCCCTTAAATGAAACTTTCCCAGTGCCTTTCTTATCTTCACTCATCGTCACTTTAGTTAAAAGTTCTTTATGCTCTTCTTCATTATAAGGAACACCTCTTATCGTATCCGATTTCACTTCTTCGTTAGTAGAAGAAGTAGTTTTATAATGTTCATTCATAACGATCATACTAGGATCAAAATTCATAACAATAGGATAGCCATTTTTGACAAATACTTCACTTGTTTGCGTACTTTTTCGCCTTCCAACTCCTTTTGGCAAATAATAGTTGTAATACTTTTTTTGCATATTCGTATAAGAAGGCATCTCTATAGAGTCGAAGCGCTCTAATATTTGCATAAAAGAAGTAGTTCCCATTTCTTTAAAATGACATCCACAAAGCAGAACACAGAGGAATAAAATACTTATTCTTTTCATATTCATCCTCACTTTCTATCAATACTTGGAAGCTTTTTTTCTTGATGTTCTTCGTTTATCAAAGGTGTTGATGTAGCTTTTTTCCATACAGCACGATAAATGGGCTGTCCTAAATTCATAAAACGTGTCTCATATTCGCTAATCGCATCTTCTGGATGTTCTTCTCTTCGAAAATCAACACTAACATCATGGAGTATCCAACCTTCTTTTTGAAACTCTAATAAAGAATATTCAAATAGGGATGCATTATCTGTCTTCATTTGAATTTCTCCTTCTGGATGAAGTACATATGCGTATTGTTGGATAAACTTTTTATTTGATAAACGTTTTTTATGTGCTCTTTTCTTGGGCCAAGGATCTGAAAAGTTCAAATGAATCACATCAATTTCTGCCTCATCAAACCAGGATGATAAAGACTCTGCATCTTGATTAATAAACAACATATGATCTGCATCTGGACATTGTTGGATAAACTTTTTCATCGCAAGAGCTGCAACATTTTTATTTCGTTCAATCCCAATCCATCCAAGATCTGTGTATTGTTGCCCCATTTGAATCCAATAATCTCCTTTACCAGTCCCAATTTCCACATGTAAACAAGATCGTTCAAGGGTCTTTTTCCATTTTCCTTTATAAGTTGCTGGATCTTTAATCACAGCACTTTGCTCGGCTAAAAAAGGTTCTGCCCAAGGCAAATTCCGCATTCTCATATTCTACACCTACTTTGCTAATTCTTCAAGCGCTGCAGTATAAATGGCTGTAGCTAACAATAAATCATCAACCTTAACTGCTTCATCTCTTTGATGAGGTCCTCCAATATACATTGTAGTATCTTTTTCACGATTAGGAAACTCTGGTCCATAGGCTACAAAATTAGGAAGCTTTTTAGCATACGTACCTCCTCCCATCGTCATAATTGGAGTAAACATATCTTTGCTATATTCACGATAAACTTTTTCTAATGTTGTAATTAACTCTGATTTGGGATCTACGAATAATGGCTCTGTATTGCTTTTTAAAATAACTTCTAAATCATAAGAAAGTTCTTTTACCTTCTTTTGAAACATTTCAAAAATATGCGCCGCATTTGCATCATTAGGATAGCGAATATCAATCAGAATTTCAGCTTTCCCTTTTTCAATATGCACAATCCCTGTATTCATTGTAAGAAAGCCCATATAAGCTCCTTCCATTTGAATACCTAATGGTTTTCCTTGCCAATCTTTCAACATCTCATAAGTATCTTTCGCAAACTTATCATGATAAGTAGAACCAATAAAATTTAATAAATGCAATGCTGCATTAACTCCATTATAAGGCCAAGCTGCATGTGAGAATGTCCCTTTTATAAACAGCGTTGCTTTTTGATCATGAACTTCCACACTTCCCTCTAATTGATTTGCTCGTAAATAAAATTGGAACAATGCTTCATAAGAAGCATCCCATGTACTTACAGTTGCACTAGCTTCTCCAATTACAATATTAGGTCTTTCCCCTGCATGCATAGATTCAATTACTGTATTGGTTTGACCTTTTAACTCTATATGTAATCCACCTTTTTCTCCATATACTAAAGGAAAATTAGCATCTGGTACAAATCCTTTTTGTGGAATAGGAGCATGTTTTACATAATAATCCATACATTCCATTCCACTTTCTTCATCACAACCATAGATCAACATAATCTTTTTATTTAGTTTAACCCCTTGATCTTTCAACATCTTTAAGGCGTAGAAAGCTGCCATACTAGGTCCTTTATCATCCCCACTACCTCTTCCAAACATGTAACCATCAATCACTTCGCCACCAAAAGGATCTTTTGTCCATCCTTCTCCAATAGGTACAATATCTAAATGTCCTAAGACTCCAACGCTTTCTTCGCCTTCTCCATATTCAATAATTCCTGCATAACCATCTACATCTATGACACGAAAACCTTCTCGTTTCCCTAAATCTAACATATAATCTAAAGCAATCCTTGGTCCTTTTCCAAAAGGTGCTCCTTGACATTTTTCTTGATCGTTTCGTAAAGAAGGTATGGCAATTAACCCTCTTAAATCTTTTATAAACATTTCTTTATACTGATGTGCTTTATCTATCCATTTCATAAAATCACCTCTTTATTCATTTTAACACAAACCTAAGGTATTACCTATAATATTTTCATTATTTTTCATTTGTTTGTAAATTTCTCATCAGTATTTAAAAATAAAAATTATAATTAGATAACAAAATATCAAAAGAAGGATAAATAATCACAAAAATATAAAATATCCATGCTCTTTATAG
>CAMWMY010000052.1 GCA_947175465.1 uncultured Erysipelotrichaceae bacterium
ATTATGTATTGTACAATAATACCAATAAAAATGATTTAGAAGTTCAAATTGTAGCATTATTAGAGAAAAGGATGTGATTGGATTGTTAGCAAAGGAAGATAAATTAAAAATAGAAGGAATTAGTGAATTAACATCTTCTTTACTATCTTCTTTGTTGATGTTGTATCAACCATTAATAGGAAAAGAAGCAACCTTTTTATATCAAATTCTCTTATCTATTCATGCCCAAAAAGCAAATGTACACAATCATGCACTTATTGAGACATTTGGGAGTATGAGTATTGATCAAATTGAAAAAAATCGTTGTCTTTTAGAACAATTTTTATTAATAAAAACGTATTATCAAGATAGTCAAAAAAGATATATTTATCAATTATTCCCACCTTTAGAAGGAAATGCTTTTTTACGCCATGAAGTATTTGGAAGGCTATATATGCGTGAAATGGGCAAACAAATGTATGAAGTTAGTAAACTTTGTTTTGCAGATGACTATACACCTAAAGATGATTATGAAAATATAAGTGTTCCTTTTCAAAATATATTTAAAAGTGCATGGGAAGATCAACAAGAACAATCATTTGAAATGATGAAACCTCAAGAAACACATAGACAAGAAAATACGATTCCAATTACCTTCCATTATGATCGCTTTTTATCAGGTTTATCGTCCTTAGTGTTTCCAATCCATGAACGCAATGAAAAAAATTTGAGATTAATTGGAGAATTAGCGACTATTTATGGAATATCAGAAGAGAAAATGCGTAAATTAGTTGGGAAAAGTATGAATTTAAAAACGAATATGCTTGATCATGAAGTTTTAAAAAAGATAGTGCGAAGTTCAAAAACGAATTATGAAGAAAAAAAGAGTAATGTATATACCTTGCCACCCGTTCGTTTTTTACAAAAAAAGCAACATGGTATTGAAGTTACAAGTAGTGATAAACGTTTAATTGAAATACTTATACGAGATTATCAAATGAAGCCAGATGTCGTAAATGTGCTATTAGAATATGTATTAGAAAATACGAATCAACGACTTACGCGATCTTATGTGGAGAAAATAGCGGGGACATGGATTCGTTTGCAATTAGATTCTCATGAAAAAGCATTGCAATTTATTGCAAATGAAAAAAATAAGCAATATACACAATCTAGTAAGAAAATCATAGAATTACCAGATTGGTTTCATGATGCTGATAAAGAATCGATGGATGATGCATCCCAGGATAGAAAAAACTTTGATAAGGAAGCATTTCTTGAAAAAATGCGTAAGCTAAGAGGTGATTAAATGGAAAAAATATGTTTTTCTTTTGAATTAACAGAAGAACAAAAAAAAGAAAAAGAGAAATTATGCCAACAATTATTAAAAAAGAAGCATGTTAAAAAATGGATGATAAAACATCATGTAGATGAAAGTTATCTTTTTGCACATAGTGGGAAGATTTATGATTGGAATCATCAAATAGAGAAATGTGATAAATGTGAAGGCTTAGCTTTTTGTCGACAACCTATAAAAGGTTGCTATTATGATTTAGAAATGGATTCTTTTTTACAATTAGTTTTGACTAAGTGTAAATATCAAAAAGCAGTTGATGAAGTTTATGCTCATAAAAAAAAGTACTATATGATGGATATGCCAGAGAGCTATTTATTAATTGATATCAAAAACTTAGGCTTTGAAGAAGATTGTGATTATCAATATGCGGTATCTAAAATTGTTGAGCTGCTGTTTGAAAAAGATAAAAAGAAAGGTTTGTATTTATATGGGCGGCCAGGAGTTGGGAAGTCCTATATGGCTGCTGGAATTACTAATTATTTTGCCAAGGCGAATCAATCGGTTGCATATATCAATGTTCCTAAACTAATCTCTGATTTGAAGCTGTTATTTCAAGATCACGATCAATTTGAGTATAAGTTAAAAATAATGAAAGAGGTTGATGTTTTGGTATTTGATGATATTGGTGGTGAAAATATTAGTACATGGAGTCGTGATGAAATTTTATTACCTCTTTTAGATAAACGGATGCAAGCTCATAAGCTCACTTTTTTTACAAGCAATTATAAAATTGATGAATTGAAGGAAAAATGGGCACTTGTTACGAATAAATCCAGTGATAAAATGGCTGTAGAAAGATTAATCGATAGCGTTAAAGCGCTATAAGAAGAAGTTTTTTAGAAATGTAGCTCAAGAAGAAAATAAATGCTAGTAAATTGTCTTGAAAAATGATAAAATATGAGCATGAATGGAGGAAACATTATGGTAAAACGTATTGGAGTTCTTACATCTGGTGGAGATGCGCCAGGAATGAATGCTGCAATTCGAGCTGTTACTAGAGTCGCATTAAATAGCAATATCGAAGTCTTTGGTATTTATGATGGATACAAAGGTCTTGTAGAAGGAAATATAGAACCTCTTACAAAAGCTAGAGTCGGTGATATTATTGATCGCGGTGGTACGATTTTAGGATCTGCACGATTGCCAGAATTTAAAGATATAGAAGTTCGTAAAAAAGCAGTTGATCAATTAAAAAAGAGGGGAATTGAAGCAGTAGTTGTTATCGGTGGGGATGGATCTTATCGAGGAGCACTTGCTTTAACAGAAATGGGAATTAATTGCATTGGCTTGCCAGGAACAATTGATAATGATATTGCAAGTACAGATTTTACGATTGGTTTTGACACAGCTTTGTCTACGATTGTAGAAGCTGTAGATAAATTGCGTGATACATCGAGCTCTCATCATCGCTGTTCCATTATAGAGGTTATGGGAAATCGATGTGGGGATCTCGCAATTTATGCTGGTATTGCTTGTGGAGCAGAAATTGTAGTTACATCAGCTACAGGATTTGAAGAAGAGCAAATGTTAGAAAGATTACGTGATCTTGATGTTATTCGTAAAAAACGTCATGCGATTGTGATTATTTCAGAAAAAATGACAGATGTTCATCAATTTGCGAAAAAAGTAAGTCTAAATACAGGCTTTAGTGGAAGAGCTACTGTTTTAGGACATGTGCAAAGAGGTGGTTCACCAACTCCTAATGATCGTGTCTTAGCTTCAAAGATGGGAGAAAAGGCAGTTGATTTATTAATGCATGGTATTGGAGGGCAATGTGTAAGTATTAAAAATAATGAAATTATTGCTGTACCGATTGAAGAAGCATTAAATATTCCAAGAGCATCTCGAAAAGAATTGCAAAATTTATTTGAGCGCTTAGTTTAGAAAATAAGAAATATGAGAAAGGAAAAAAAGATGATGGAAAGAAAAACGAAAATTATTTGTACTATAGGACCTGCAAGTGAAAGTAAAGAAATGATGACAAAATTAGTGGAAACAGGGATGAATATTATACGTCTTAATTTTTCACACGGAGACTATGAAGAACATGGGAACCGAATTAAAAATATACGCGATGTTGTAAAAGAAACAGGAAAAAACATTGCTATTCTTTTAGATACAAAAGGACCTGAAGTTCGTTTGGGTGATTTTGAAAATAAAGAAGAACATTACCAAATTGGAGATATCGTAACAATCGTTCGTGAAAAAGTAATGGGAACACATGATCGTTTTCATATACAATGTCCAGAAATTTTTGATGATGTGGAAGTTAATGGAACAATTTTAATTGACGATGGAAAAATGCGTTTAACAATTCTTGAGAAAAAAGAAGGAGAATTAGTTTGTCGTATTGAAAATGCTGGTGTGTTAAAATCAAAAAAAGGATGTAACTTACCAGGAGTTAAATTAAGTATGCCTTTTATTTCAGCAAAAGATGAAGCTGATATACGTTTTGGATGTAAAATGAATGTGGATTATATTGCAGCTTCTTTTACAAGAAGAAAAGATGATGTGTTAGCCATTCGTGAAATTTTAAAAAGCGAAGGAAAAGAAGATATTCAAATTATACCTAAGATTGAAAACCAAGAAGGATTTGACAATTTAAGAGAAATATTAGAAGTAGCTGATGGAGTGATGGTTGCTCGTGGAGATTTAGGTGTAGATGTATCTTTAGAACTTGTTCCTATTTATCAAAAACAAATTATAAAGATTGCTAATGAATTAGGAAAACCAGTTATTACAGCCACACATATGTTAGAAAGTATGCAAGGAAACCCTAGACCAACAAGAGCGGAAGCAAGCGATGTTGCTAATGCGGTTTTAGATGGTACTGATGCTATTATGTTATCAGGTGAATCAGCAGCAGGTTTATATCCTATTGAATCTGTACATACAATGGATACAATTGCAAAAGCAATGGAACAAATTATTCCTTACAAAGATCGTTTACAAACATCAAAACAAACATCTCAAAGAACAAAAAATGATGCTATCGGTATTGCCGTAGCAGATACTGCACTAGCATTAGATGTAGCAGCGGTAATTGCCTTTACACAAAGTGGTACAACTCCAAGACGTATTTCAAAATTCCGTCCTAAAGCACCTATTATTGCCGTTACTTTTGATGAAAGAACACAACGTAGTTTAGCAGCTCATTGGGGAGTTACAACTGTTTTATCAAAAGAAATCAATAATCAAACTAATGAATCCGAATTAGCTAGACAAATTGCTATGGAGCAAGGAATTAAAAAAGGAGAAACAATTATTATTGTAGCTGGATACCCAGTAGGATGTGGAGCTACAAACATGATGAAAATTATTGAAGTGTAATAATTTCTTTTAGTTACTATATAAATTATTATTTTACAATTTTTTCTAATTGTATATCCTTGAATAATTATAGATTATGCTATATACTTAAGCCATAGTTTAAATACTATGTGCAACGTATTGAGTTTATCAATACAAGGAAGGGATAAAAAATGAAAAGAAACAAGAAAAAAGTCTATAAAAAGTTAGTTGCAATGAGTGTTGGAACAGCTTTATTAATAGATGCGCCTATGAGTGTATTTGCTTCTTCAAAAACAGCAGATACAGCTGAAGAAGACAAAGAAGTTGTGCAAGAAAGTCAAAGCACAGAAGTAGAGGCAAAAAATGATGCTGAAAAAACTACAGAAGTGGCAGATGAAAAAGATGCTGCTTCACCTGTGGCAGAAACAACAACTAACACCGTAGAAAAAAATGTAAGAGAGAATCGTACTATTTATTTAGGTGGGCAAGGAATGAATGGAAATCCTAGTGGAGATGGCTCACAACAAAGCCCATTTAAATATATCGATCAAGCATGTGAAGCCGCACAAGATGGAGATATTATCCGTGTTGTAGGTGAAGCTGGAATCAGAATGGTACAAGATTCAGAAACAAATGAAGCATTACCTTACACTATTTCAAAGAGTGTAACAATTGAAGGAACAGGGGATGCAAGATTATTATGGGCAAGACCAATCCAATTAGGAGCAGATGTTACCTTTAAAAATATTACGATAAATATACCTATTTCAGGTAATGAAAACAATATTTTTGCTGCTGGATATCATTTAACTTTGGATAATGTAAAAACAGCACAAAATGGAAACCGCCATCCTTATATATATGGTGGAGGATATAGAGACCATGCAACAGGAGATCATGCACAAATTACCATTACAAATGCAAATAGTGAAACGAGATTTGCTGGTATTTATGCAGGTACTAAATATAGTCACTATGATGGTAATGTAAGAATGGATATTGACGAGCGAGTTATCATAGAGCGCCAAGGAGAAACTGGGGCTATTATGGAAGAAGCTGGAATATATGCAAGTGGATTAAAAGGAAGATTACCTCATGGAACGACTACTTATGATTACAATGTAAACGGACAAGTTGATATCATCATTCGCGGAAATCGATTTGGAAATAGTATTACAGAAATTAACTGTAATACAGGTGGAACGACACCAAAAGCGAATGTTGAGCTTATTGGTGTAAATGCTTCCAATGGTCGTCTTAAATTATATGATGCTAATAATATGGTATTGAATAATACAACTCTTAAATTAGCTCCAGAAGCTGATATGGGAATTACAGGAAATTTAACATTATTAGAAGAATCTATATTAGATTTATCAAATAAAACGAACTCATATGTAGGAGGAGATTTAATTGGATCTAATGATGCTAATACTGCCTCTATTTTAGAGTTGAAAAAAGATGGAAAAATGACGATTAGTGGTACAGTAACAGGATCTACATATTTTATTACACCTCCTATTGCTGGAACAATTAATAAAAATGATCCTATTTCAGGATTAGTAGATACTGGTCGTACATATATTGAAAGTAATGCAGATGCTACAGGTGAGTTTTTATTTAAACCATATACTTCAGTTGATGAAATTCACAAATCATTAGCGAAAGAACAAGTAGATGGAAAAACAACTTGGACAATAAAAAAAGAAGAACATGTATTTAAAAGTGCAGAAATTAGTGGTCCAAAAAGAGTAACTGTTGATGATGTGATGCAAGAAGATGAAGATTTAGCAGTAAGATTCATGATAAAAACAATAGATACAAATGATCAACCGTTTGCAATGGATATCTATGCTCGAGTATTAGATGCAAATGGAGATGTTTTCAATGATTTAGATGCAGCATATTATTCTTTTAATGAAAACACTTTTGTACAAGATTTTATGTTGTATCCACTTCAAGCTACTGTGCCAACAGGACATTATAAATTACAAATTATAGAAGGGCCTAATCCTTTAGGAAAAGATACACTTAATATTCTTGGAGAATATGATTTTGAAATAACAGCAACTTTAACAGGAAATGTTAGTATAGAAGGAAACCCTGAAGTTGGATCAACATTAACAGCCAATGTTGAAAATTTACCACAAGGAGTAAATGAACAAGATTTAGCTTATCAATGGTATGTAAATGGTGTAGCTGTTCAAGGTGCAACTAGCAAAACTTGGACAGTAGCTGGAAGTGCAAATGATACTGTATATGTAGAAGTTACACATGCTAATTATGCAAATAAATTGCAAAGTGCTACTACAACAATAACAAATGCAAATCAATTAACTGGTACTATTCAAATTGAAGGAACACCAAGAGCTGGAGAAACATTAACAGCGGATGTTACAGGTTTACCACAAGGAGTAAATGAACAAGATTTAACTTACCAATGGTATGTAAATGATACAGCTGTTGTAGATGCAACAGAAAAAACATGGACAGTTGTAGCAAATGTTGGTGATAAAGTTACTGTAAAAGTAGCACATGCTAACTATAAAGATGAATTAACATCAGCAGAAGTTACGGTAGTAGATAAAGATCCAATTACAGGAACTGTGAATATAACAGGAACACCAAGAGCTGGAGAAACATTAACAGCGGATGTTACAGGTTTACCACAA
>CAMWMY010000053.1 GCA_947175465.1 uncultured Erysipelotrichaceae bacterium
ATATTATTAATATTATTGG
Organism: uncultured Erysipelotrichaceae bacterium; assembly: GCA_947175465.1. GTDB lineage: Bacteria > Bacillota_I > Bacilli_A > Erysipelotrichales > Erysipelotrichaceae > CAMWMY01. Next base: position 20 of record CAMWMY010000053.1, read on the forward strand.
AATATAAAAAATTACCTTTATCATTTGTGTATATAACAAATAAAAGGTAATTTTCTTATAACTATTTTATTATAGATTGATCAAAGGCATCTTATCGTTTCGCAGGTACAATTTCAATCCAGTAGTTATCTGGGTCATGAATGAAATAAAGACCCATTTCTGTATTCTCATAACATATGCATCCCATCTTCTCATGATGAGCATGTGCTTGATCATAATCTTCTACAGAAAAACAAATATGACTTTCATTTTCACCTAAATCATAAGCTTGTGGATGTGCTTTTAACCAAGTCAATTCAATCGCAAATGGACTAACTCCATCACTTAAAAAAACGATGCGAAAACTTCCATCACTCGCTTCTTTTTCTCTTATTACTTGAAGTCCAAGTGCTTCTTTATAAAATTGAATACTTTTTTCAAGATTAGTTACATTAATATTACAATGTTGAACCTTAAATTGCATACATTTCCTCCTTATAGTACTTCGTTGATAAACATCAAAGATGGTATCTCTATATCTTTATTATGTATTTTGATCATCATGCATGGCATCGTTACACTTTCACCATCTAAAGTAAGATCGCATGCATGATCGATTATCATTTTTTTGTCTTGTTGTTTTAAAGCACCTATCATTGCTTTTATATTTTCTTCTTTCCATACGATAAATTCAGTTACAGCAATTTGTTCTTCACTCTCATAAACAACAGCATATCCTAATACTTCTTCTCCTTTATACAAGACTTTTATTTCTCCACCTTCTTGATAAGTGTAAGGAATATAATAATCTTGATAATAAGCGATATCTCTTATACGATATCCTGTTTTATGAGCAGTATAAGATTCATATAAAAGGAGCAATTCATCTGCCTTATGACTGTTCGTTAAACGATAATTATCTTGTGCTATATAAGCCTGTGCATCAATTGTTGTTCTTTGACGATAATGCGATTCAACAAATCCATATGGTTTATATAAATCCCAATTATAAGCTTGTAAAAGAACAAATGCTTCTTCTTTACAGTCCTCTAAAGCATGAAGCAACAATTGTCGCATAAAGCCTTGTCCTTGATATGTCTCCTCAGTAGCAACACCTACAATAAAAGAAACAGGATACTCTTTATCATGTAAAGAAACATTCATATTCCTTCTTTGTAACATCGTTACTAAATCATTTCCATTCATCAAGACATAAGTATCTTCTAATTTCCACATATGTTCAAAATAGAAAGCTGTACTTGATGCTGTCTCATCAGGAAAACTTTGCATCCATAAAGAAGCTAATGCTTCTTTATCATTTTGATTTGCTTTTCTTATTTGAATATCACGCAATTGCATACAATATTTACGAATTTTTAAACAGGGTTTCATATCTGTTTTGGCTTTACGAAGATATGCAAGTCCCATATCATCTTCGCGATTAATAAGTGTATATTGTTCAGGAATATGCTGTAAAAAGTGTTTTAAAACAGCTACATACAATCCACGTATATTCTTATTAGCTTTTTCCACATGCATTTGTAAGGTTGTCTGTGATAAATGAGAAGCAATATTAAAAGCTTCTAATTTCCCATCAATATAAATACACCCTCCTATTAAGGATAATTCTTTAAAATGATCAAATAAGAAACGAATTCCTACACTTTCACGCTCAATAGAATCTGCACTTTCATGCCCCTGCTTCCATTTTTCTAATAATTCATATACAGCATCAAAATCTTCTTCACCTAAAGGTTTAAATGTAAATCGTCCTTCATATTCTTTCAAAAAAGCATTATAATGATTTCTTCTTTTTTGCATCTTTTTTCCAACTAAATCTCGTTGTTGAACAACATCATATACATAATCTTGTGCTGCGATGAGATTTCGATAAATATAAGTATCTCCATATGTTTGCACACACCATTCTTTAAACTCTTCAATAAGCGAAGTCATACAAAAAGGTGCTCCAAACTCTTCACTATACTTCATCATCATATCCACTGCTTGTTTACGATCTTCTTTTTTACACAGTGGCATCATCCACATAAGTTCCTTACCATTTTTCCATAGTACAAGTGCATAATTAGGGAATGTTTTAAACATAATATGATAAGCATTGTTCCACATAAGCATTGTAACAATATTGGAATTATATTCATTATAGTTTGCCATATCGATGTAAGGTTGCAATTCTTTTGCATTCTCGATTGTTAGCTTTTTCATAATTCACCTTCTAACTCTATTTCTATTATACCCTAAATTATCATATAGCAAAAGAAAAAGTTTGAATAGCCAAATACTCAAAATTTATTTTATCTAAATTCAATAAAAAAAGAGGTATTCATAGAAATCAAAACATATTTCTATAGTTATATACCTCTTTCAAATCTTATATTTTTTTATCTTTTTTTCTTTTAAAGAATGCAAGCATACTTGCTGAAATTCCCATAAGGGCTGCCCATAAACCAATTTGTGTAGCATCCCCTGTTTGTACACCTTCCGTTGATGTTGTTGTATCCCCTTCTGGTTGTACTGGTTCAGCTGGAGTTGCTTCCCCTTCTTTTTCTACAACGGTAATACTTACTTCTACTTCTTCACTTGTACCATCTGGATAAGTAACACTAATAATTCCTGTTTGTGTTCCAACTCCATTTGTATCTAGGCTTTGTTTCCAAGTATATTTTGTATTTTGTGGAAGATCTTCTTTATTCGCAATCATATCTACTGCTTCAATTTGTGTACCTTGTTCTACCACAACATCTGTTTTTCCTACAGGTTCATATGTATCTGCATCCGTATTGGTATTTGTATTTGCATGCACATTTACTGTTATTGTCACATCTTCACTTGTACCATCTGGATAAGTAACCGTAAGAACTCCTGTTTGTACACCTACTACAGATGTATCTGGATGTTTTTTCCAAGCATATTTTGTATTTTGTGGAAGATCTTCTTTATTCGTAATCATATCCTCTGCATTTAGTTGAGCTCCTTGTTGTACAACAAGATTTGCTGCTCCTACAGGCTCATATGTATCTGCATCGGTATTTGTATTGGCATCTTTTTCAACATTGATCGTTACAGCTACATCTTCGCTTGTTCCATCAGCATACGTAACTGTAACCATTCCTGTTACTTCTCCTGCTACCGATGTATCTAATGCTTGTTTCCAAGTAATCGTATCTACATATTCTAATACATCTTTATTTTCAATCATATCTTCTGCATTGATTTGTCCATTGATTGTTGCAGTGTATCCTTGTTTTACTACAGGTGTATTTTTCGCAGCTAAATCTTGAACAAGTGTAAGTGTAACCGTTACATCTTCTTGTGATTTATCTGGATACGTAACACTAATCACTGCTGTTTGTGTTCCCATTGCTGTTTTATCAGGTTCTTGTTTCCAAGTAAATGTTGTTCCATTTGGAAGTTCTTCTTTATTTGTAATTAAAGAACTTATATCAAACAACTTCATATCCATTTCAGTTACAGCAAGTACACTATCTGCTTTCACTTCTGGTGTGTAAGTATCCGCATGAGCTTTGGCATTTACTTTTACTTTTACACTTATTGTATGAGAATTTCCATCTGCATAAGTTACTTTTACTACTCCTGTAGTTTCTTCTACTACTTGGCTTACATCAGGTTGTTGTTCCCACTCAATACTTACCACATCTTGCAAGTCATCTTTATTCGCAATTGCATCTTCTGCATTTGGCATTTCATTTACTATCGTAACAAGTAGATCTTTAGCTACTGGTGTTACTACTTCATCTACTGCTGATTCAGCAAAAACAGCACCTGCTGGAATTTCTACTGTACTTCCATCAGCTTTTGAAATGCTACCACCATTTATAAATCTTATAGACCCATCTGTTTTGGTAATAACACCACCTGCATTAGCTACTAAAGTATCTTCTGCAGCTACTTCTATACTAGCAGTCGTATCACCTAAAAGAGTAATGTTACCTTTTTTCCCTGTTTGTATTTGCGTATTAGCAGCTACTAAGCGATAGCTTCCACCATTTTCCGCAATCGTTTCTATTCTTTCTCCTGTTTGCGCATTTAAAACAACAGCTCCATTAGAAAGATCATATTCTTTTCCTTCTACTAAGTTCCCTTGTACTTTAAGTCCTGTTAAAAAGACTCCTAATTGTGCATTCGCTTTTGTAGAAGTAGATTGAACACTGTATTTTCCTAACAATACATCTTCATTCGCTGCAATTTTTTCATTGTTATTTCCTTGTGCATAAAGTGCACCTTTCGCAAATGTTACTTTTAATCCTTCCGTAACTGTTTCTAATAAGTCTTTTGGATATGTTAAAGTCGTATTCGCTAAAATAGGTAATGTGTTTCCTGTTGCTATCAGTGCATCTTGTGCAAATGTTGTTGTTGCTTTTTCATATACACTTGCCCCTTGTGCAATAGCAAAAGTTGTCATTTGTTTTGATATTCGATCATAAGAAAGTACAGTTCCACCATCAACTAGTTTCATTCCACCATCGCTTTCATTACGTATTTCTCCATTAGATGCAATAGCATTCACTACAGTACTACTTTCTGGTGCATACTCTATTACTTCATGGATAAGACCATTATTATCAACACTCACTAAACCATTATCTGAAACAGTTTGTGTAAATTGAATTGTTCCTTCCTCTGGTAAAATCAAATCTCCATTTGCAAATTTACCACCATTCATTATACTTCTTTGTTCTGAAAAGCTTGTTGCTTTTCGACTATCTTCTTTGCTTAGTCGAATAACATTTGTCGGTAATAAAAATGATTTTTCTTCTGTTTGTGTCGTACTATTATATTTATTAAAAGTAACAAGGGCTCCATTGCTTCCATCTGGTAATAGTTCACTTACTCTGACAGAATAGTATTCTACCCACTTTGTATTCACTGGGAATGGTGTTCCTGCTCCCCATTCTCCTCCATTTGCACAAGTAATGGTACCAGTTTCTTCATTTTTATCTGCTTTCCCATAAGATACAACATAAGTATCATCTGGAAAAACTCCTGTATCATTTGTATATGGCTCTCCACTTTCTAATATAGCTCTACCACCATATTGCAGCGTAAAAGCTTCATTGAATTCAATGACTTGATTTGCTTCTAGTGTAATTTCTTGATTATCTTCTGTTGTAATACGTCCTTCACTTAACAGTTTTACCCCATTTTCAACTTCTTCAAACTGCCCAACAATCGTATCTGTTGCTTTAATAACAGTACCTGTAAAGTTCCCATCACCATCACGCAAAATAGCTCCTACTGGATACTTTTCTGCTGGTAATTGTTCTGCAGTAAATACTGTACCATCTTGTCTCATTATTTCTACATATGTTTTTGGTGTTTGATTATCCATAGCTTGTTCTTGTTGAACATTATTTTCTTTTGCTAATATCGTACTTGTAGCACCTGCTACAGATGAAGTAGCTAAAGCCATAGCCATCGCTACTTTGGCCTGCTTTTTATATTGCTTTTTCATTACTTCTTTCTCCTTTTATATGCTAGCTTATGTCCTATGTATACATGTATAACGCATAAACTGCAACTTTTATGCTACTAATATACTATAGAAAAATTATTTATTCAAGCAAAAATAATGTTTCTAAATAAAATACAGTTCTTTTTTTAATCCCCTTTTTCTTCATTTGTTATTTCTATACTTCCAATAAAAATCTTTGTTTTGTCATAATTATCTCTTTTTTCTAAATCTAATATAAAGTACCTCTTATAACTTAAACAACTACTCCTTACTTTTTACCTTTTCATATTTTTCATAATTCAATAATAAAAAAAGGCATCTATCATAAAAGTACAGATGCTTTTGCTTTTAAACTATTTTATTTATGTGGTTCCTTCTTTTTAAACACTACTTTCTATTTTTTAACTTTCTTTAATATCTTATATACCATAAACCAAAACTTATGAACAGGAAGCATGAACGAACCTACTAGTTCTACAACTCTTCCTCCAAACCCACGTTTAAATGTATATACTCCATAATCAGGTGCTGTTTCATCAAAAATACCACTAATTCCATAAAAGTTATAAATTTCATATCCCTTTTCCATAGCTTCTTGAATCATATGCCATTGAACAGCATAAGAACCTGAAAATTGCTTATACTTACTATAAGATCCTCCAGCTAGGTAAATGATCTCTTCCCCATATAGTACAAACATACCACCTGCTAATATCAATTCTTCTCCATCCACTAATAGTTGTTCTACTTCAGAAATCTTCTTTTGACAAACTTCTATATTTTCAAGTAACATTCTTTGTCTTTTCAAATGTTTTTTACTATTTTCCCCTTCTTTTAGTACAGCTTCTATTTGTTTATATTCTTCTTGATCTCTAGCTAAAGTTTCTTTCTCTTTTTCAAGCCATTTTTTTATATTTAACTTTGCTACAACATATTTTATATGCTCTTTTCCAAAAGCTTCATACATTTCTTGATAATAAGATAAATCACGAGGTATAAAGCCTTTTCTTTTTCCTGTATGTTGCATCAGTTCAGTAAATACATCTAATTCATGTTCTGCTAATTCTTCTACTTGAACTCCATATTTATAACTACGTTGAATACTTCTACGTGTTTGCTGGCTCATTTCTTTTAATATTGTATCTTTATCTTTATTTTTTAAAGGTAAAACAAACATCCATCTTACTTGCTTATCTTCATCAAACCCTTTTGTAAATCCTTCATGTAGAAACCCGAATTCAGAAAACATATTCATAATATCTTTATTAGAAAAACCATTTTCAACGATATTTCCATCAATATCTCTTTCAACATAAGGTATATAAGGATCCATATAAAAATAAAGGCATTTTTTCTTTTTTAAATATTGTTTTAATTCTTTAAGAAAAAATGTACAAACTTCTTTATTTTTATAATCGATCAAAAATCCACGCAATGCATGATAGATTCGAAATCCCATCATTGTAGAATAAGATAATAACATAGCAGTAGCTATGATTTGTTGCTTATCTCTAAGTGCTACATACTCTATTTTCCATCCTTTTTTCTCTCTCAATGTCCCCATTTGTACAGTCTGCATAAAACATTTTCTTTGATATGTATTTTCAAACTCTATAAATTCCTTTTCACTTATAGTACCGAATTCCATATTTTAATATTCATCTCCTCCACATTTTTGTATTCCTTTTTTATTATCACTTCTCTTCTATCTACTTCTATCCCAAGA
>CAMWMY010000054.1 GCA_947175465.1 uncultured Erysipelotrichaceae bacterium
CTTTATTTGTATAATGATATGTTTGAAAGTATGATTTATCAATGGAAAGAGAATAGGGATATTGCCTTAAAAAATGTTTTTTTATATGATGTAAGAAAAGAACTTTTTGATAAATTTCGACATTACACTATTGTGGTCATGCCTTCTTCGCAAGAGAAGATTAAAGAAAGGGGCTTTCATCATCTTATGGAGATGTTTCAAATTGTAGGCCTACCCATGATTGATCCATTTGAAAAGTTATATAATTGGAAACAATCTTTACAAAGCCTAGAAGATAGGCATTTTATAAATAAAGTTATACGCTTAAAGAAAGATTTTATATTACCAGCTACCCCTTTATTATTAGTTGATGATGTTTGTACATCTGGTTCGACATTAAAATGGGCATATCATTTATTACAAAAGCATATTTATACTATAGAGGCACTTGCTGTAAGTGCACATCCTCTTTTTGTCGAATTTTGCGATAAAAGATGATTGTTTTATAAGAAGAAAGCCTCTATACTTTACTCGTATTCATTTTATTAAAGGAAGGTGGAAGTACAATGAAAGGAAAAGTAAAATGGTTTAATACAGAAAAAGGTTATGGATTTATTTCAGGAGATGATGGAAAAGATATTTTTGTACATTATTCTCATATTAACCAAGAAGGATATAAATCTTTAGAAGAAGGACAAGAAGTTGAGTTTGAAGTTGCAGAGTTAGACAAAGGGTTACAAGCAAGAAATGTAGTAAAACTTTAAAAATATACTTCTAAGATAAGTGTAGTTATGTAAAGATGCTACACTTTTTTATTAAGCTTTATAAAGTAGGTTTAAGGACATAAATAGGAAAGAAGTAAGAATTAGAAAAAATGATGTATTTTAATAGTTTTATTTGCTTTTATAACATAAAGGGTCTATAATATAGATATGCATAGATGATTACGCATAGAAAGGTATAGGATTTAGTAATGCAAGGAAAAGTAAAAATGTTTAACCAAGAAAAAGGATACGGGTTCATCACTTTAGAAGATGGAAAAGATGTATTCTTTCACTACTCTCAATTGATGATGGAAGGTTTTAAAACAATTGAAAATGACGCTGAGGTTGAGTTTGAAGTAGTAGAAACTGAGCGTGGATTACAAGCGCATAATATCGTAAAAATTTAGAAGTTTATGAAAAAGTGAGTTTTACTCGCTTTTTTATTTTGATTATATATAAAGTGTGGTACAATAAAACAGAACTTTAATTATGAATTGGAGGAATTACAGTGAGTAATTTTATCGAACGTCTTTTTAATGGAGAGAAGAAACTTATTGCAAAACTTGAAAATACAGCAAAAGAAGTAGATCGTCTAGCAGATGATATGGCTTGTTTAAGTGATGAGCAATTAAAAATGAAAACTTTTGAATTTAAAGAGCGCTATGAAAAAGGGGAAACTTTAGATCAATTGTTAGTAGAAGCATTTGCTGTTGTTCGTGAAGCTGCAAAAAGGGTAAATAATGAATATCCATATCTTGTACAAATTATGGGGGCAGCTGCTATGCATGGTGGAGATATTGCCGAAATGCGTACAGGAGAAGGGAAAACATTGACTTCTGTTCTTTGTGTATATTTAAATGCTCTTGTGGGAAAAGGGATTCACGTGGTAACTGTGAATGAATATCTAGCAAGCAGAGATGCAGAGTCAATGGGAAAAATCTATGAATTTTTAGGACTTAGTGTAGGAGTGAATGCACATGCTTTAACGGCAAGTGAAAAACGTGCTGCTTATGCTTGTGATATTACTTATACAACAAATTCAGAGCTTGGATTTGATTATTTAAGAGATAACATGGTAGCGAAAGTAGAAGACCGTGTATTACGTCCTTTATATATGGCTGTTGTCGATGAGGTCGATTCAATTTTAATCGATGAGTCTAGAACACCTTTGATTATTTCAGGTGGAGCGAAGCAAACTGCTAATTTATATATCCAAGCGGATGCTTTTGCGAAAAAGTTAAAAGCCGAAGGGTATGAAATTGATGAAAAAACAAAACAAATTCAATTAACAGAAAAAGGTGTTGAAATCGCCGAGAAATCATTTAAGTTAAAGAATTTGTATGATATTGAACATACACAACTAGTGCACCATATCCAACAAGCCTTAAAAGCAAATTATATTATGGCTAAAGATGTGGAATATGTAGTGCAAGATGATGAAATCGTTATCGTTGATCAATTCACAGGGCGTTTAATGAAAGGACGTGCATATTCTGATGGGTTGCATCAAGCGATTGAAGCGAAAGAAGGAGTAAAAATTAAAGAAGAAACAAGTACTCTAGCAACAATTACATATCAAAATTTCTTTCGTTTATATGAGAAGTTAGCAGGGATGACAGGGACTGCGAAAACAGAAGAAGAAGAGTTCTTATCTATTTATAATATGCGTGTTATTGAAATACCTACAAATAAGCCAATTGCTCGTGTTGATCATTGCGATGCTATTTTTACAACGCAAAAGTTAAAGTTTGATGCTTTAGTAAAAGAAGTAAAAGAGCTTTATGAAAAAGGACAACCGGTACTTGTTGGTACGATTTCTGTAGAAACATCTGAACTTGTTTCTGAATTATTGAAACGTATGCGTATTCCCCACGAAGTATTAAATGCGAAAAATCATGCTCGTGAAGCTGATATTATTGCGAAGGCTGGACGTCCAAAGTCAGTAACAATCGCAACGAATATGGCAGGACGTGGTACGGATATTAAGTTAACACCAGAATCAAGAGAATTAGGTGGGTTAGCTGTTCTTGGTAGTGAACGTCATGAATCTCGTCGTATTGATAACCAGTTACGTGGACGTAGTGGTCGTCAAGGAGATCCAGGATTTTCTCGTTTCTATGTATCTTTACAAGACTCTTTACTTGTTCGTTTTGGTGGAGAAAAGCTACAAGCTCTATTTTCTACTCTTGGAGATGACCAAATCGAATCTAAATGGGTTACGAAATCTATCGGACAAGCACAAAAAAGAGTTGAGGGATATAACTTTGATGTGCGTAAGCAGTTATTAGAATATGATGATGTATTAAGAAAACAACGTGAAATTATGTATGATCAAAGAAACTTTGTGTTAGAACATGAAAATGTACATGATATTTTACATGATATGTTTGATCGTGTGATTACTTCGATTGTTCATAGCAATGTAGAATATGATCATCATGAGGAAACGATTAATTATAAATCGATTATTGCAGGATTTCATTTATTAGGACTTGAAGAAAATATGATGCAAGAAGAAGAGCTTCAAGGAAAATCAAAAGATGAATTATGCATCTACTGTTGTGATAAAATATTTGGTTTATATGAAGAAAAGATTGAAGAGTACAAGGAACAAATGTTATCTTTAGAAAAATCAATTTTATTAAGAACGATTGATCGTCATTGGGTAGAACATATTGATATGATGTCAAAGTTAAGAGAAGGAATTCACTTACGTTCTTATGCTCAAAATAATCCATTACAAGCATATGTATCAGAAGGGTATGATATGTTTGAAGAAATGATGGATCGCATTGCACGAGAAGTTGTATTCTTCGCTTTAAAGTTAAAAATAGAAAGAAGAGCGGAGATCATCTAATGGAACTATATGAGATAAAGCAAGGATTGGAGACTCACTCAGCGAAATTAAAACAGCTGGGTGAGTCACTTTGACTTAGCTGCAAAACGTCATAAAGTAGAAGAATTAACAAGTCTTACTTTACAAGAAGATTTTTGGAATCAACCATCTCAAGCGCAAGCGACGATTAAAAAGTTAAATAGTGAAAAAGAGATTGTCGATCAGTATGATGCCTTATTGTCATCCATTACAAGCCTAGAAGAGACATATGAATTGTTGAAGGAAGAAATGGATGAAGAGATTGCACAACTGTTAGAAGAAGATTATCTTTCTTTATTAAGTAATTTTGATGCATTTGAAGTGAAAACATTATTATCACATGAATATGATCATGCTAACGCGATTGTTGAGGTGCATCCAGGAGCTGGTGGAACGGAAGCACATGATTGGGCTGAAATGTTATATCGTATGTATTCACGTTGGGCAGCTAAAAAAGGTTATAAAGTAAGTGTGCTAGATTATCTTGCAGGAGAAGAAGCAGGGATTAAATCCGTTACTTTTTTAGTGGAAGGTGATCGTGCTTATGGGAATCTTAAATGTGAAAAAGGAGTACATCGTTTAGTGCGTATTTCTCCTTTTGATTCAGGGGCAAGACGACATACTTCTTTTGCCTCTTTAGATGTAATGCCTCAATGTAGTGATGAGATTGAAATTGAGATTAAGCAAGAAGACCTTATTGTGGAAACTAAAAGAGCTAGTGGAGCTGGTGGACAACACGTAAATAAGACCGATTCTGCAGTGCGTATGGTTCATAAACCAACAGGGTTAGTTGCTACTTGTCAAAGTGGTAGAAGCCAGCATGAAAATCGTGAAGAAGCATTGCGTATCTTAAAAAGTAGACTGTATCAAAAATTAATTGAAGAGCAAGAAGCTAAATTAGCAGAAATTAAAGGAGAACAGAAATTAATTGAATGGGGTTCTCAAATACGCTCTTATGTCTTTCACCCTTATTCGATGGTTAAAGATCATCGTACGCTTTATGAGACAAGTCAAGTACAGGCGGTTATGGATGGAGACTTAGATGCATTTATATATGCATATTTAAAAAGTTTAATTCGTTAATATAAGGGAGTATTTTGTTTTAGAATACTCTTTTTTATAAAAGAGATTATGAATAAGAAATAGATAATGTTTCATGATATTTTAATAATTATGAGAAAATAAAAAAACCTCTAATTAAAGCGGCCTCCTTGGCCACCATTAGAGGTTTTTCTTCATCCATGAAAACATTTCAACAAGGCTACTTTTCCAAAGTTACCCTATTTTCTTGCTCTCTATTTAGTCTTATATATATTAAGATAAAATTCAATAAAATATTGTAGAAAGTTAGGTGTTTTTAAACACAAGTGATATAAATTGTAAGATTGTGTAATGTTATGAATGAACTAGTACAGAATGTTTAATACTTATGATATAATGAGTAACATAAGTTTGGAGGTAGTTATGAAGGTCAATAAAAAAGAAATGGTCAAAGAATATGGGATGATTCTTCTTGGAAATATTATTTTATCTATAGGGGTAGGACTTTTCATTATTCCTAATAAAATTATATCAGGAGGATTAGCGGGGATTGCCAATGCATTAGAACCATTAATTCATATTCATCCTAATGTCACAATTAATGTTTTAACAATTGTCTTTTTCTTGTTAGGAAGTTTTATTTTAGGGAAAAAATTTGCGCTAAAAACAGTGATGAGTGCGATTTTATATCCCACTTGTTTAACAATTATAAGTAGTTTTGCCGATCGTATTTCACTTACGAATAATCCTATTTTAGCCTCTATTTATGGAGGGGCATGTATTGGATTTGGAGTTGGACTTGTTTTTCGTACAGGGGCAAGTACAGGAGGAATGGATATACCACCGCTTATTATCAATAAGTTTACCGGAATCCCTTTACCTGCTTTAGTAATGTTAGTAGATGGATTAACGGTATTATTAGGAATTATTGTTTATAATGTGGAAGCATCGTTAATTGGATTATTAGGGGTTTGGGTTTCAAGTATAACTGTCAATAAGGCCTTAACATTTGGAAGTCATGAAACGAAAAATGTTTTGATTATATCAAAGAAGTATACAGAAATTTTAGAAGAAATTTATAAAACTTTAGATCGAGGGGCAACGATTTTATCTGCTAAAGGTGGATATACAATGGAAGAGCGCCCTGTATTAATGATAGCAGTATCAAAAAAACAATTTCCTACTTTGAGCCATCTTGTATCACATATAGATCCTGAAGCGTTTGTGATTGTGCAAGAAGCAAAAGAAGTACAAGGTCTTGGTTTTACTTATCAAGAAGAGATATAAAGTTTTAAGCTTTACTTAGAGGGAAAATACAGAAATATATTGACTTATAATAGAATTATAGGTAAAATTATAAATAGGCACTTCATGCCTTTGTAGCCCCGGAAACTACATTGGAAAGGAAAGAATTATTATGCGCCAAACTACATTTATAAAACCTGCAGAAGTGACACGTACTTGGTACATTGTTGATGGAGCAGGAAAAACTTTAGGTCGTTTAGCTACTGAAGTAGCATCTGTATTACGTGGTAAACATAAACCAACATTTACACCTAATGTTGATTGTGGAGATTACGTAATCATCATTAATGCTGATAAAGTAGTAATGACAGGAAACAAAATGGAAGGAAAAAAATACTATTCACACTCACAATTTCCAGGAGGACTTCGTGTACGTACTGCACGTGTAATGAAAGAAAAATACACAGTAGAATGGGTTGAAAAAGCTGTTCACGGTATGATTCCTCATACAAGACTTGGAAATGTGCAACGTAAACATTTATTTGTTTATAAAGGTAGTGAACACCCACATGCAGCTCAAAAACCAGTTGCATTAGAAATTAAAGGTTAAGGAGGAATAAAAGATGGCAAAGAAAAATACAGTATCTTATCATGGTACAGGACGTCGTAAAACTTCTATTGCTCGTGTTTTTATGACTCCAGGGCAAGGGAAAATTACTGTTAATGGAAAAACATTAGAAGAGTATTTACCATTAGAAACTTTAAGAATGGTTGTTCGATCACCACTTGAATTGACAGAAACTTTAGGTCAATTTGATGTGAAGATTAATGTAAAAGGTGGAGGATACACTGGTCAATCTGGTGCTATGCGTCACGGTATTACAAGAGCTTTAATGGAAGCTTCTGCAGATTACCGTCCAGCATTAAAAGCAGCAGGATTTGTTACTCGTGACCCACGTGCTAAAGAACGTAAGAAATATGGTCTTAAAGCAGCACGTCGTGCTCCACAATTCTCAAAACGTTAGTAATAATTGTTATGGGAAGATTAGAGAAGTATTTAGACTTTGTGAGAAGTTTAGATACTTCTTTTTTCTATTTAAAATAAAGGTATAATAAGAATAATTAATAATGAAAGGAGTATTTTGTTATGGACAATAATTTGTTAAATAATGAAGTATTAGTTA